>NZ_ARPN01000017.1:0-3432 GCF_054966645.1 Pseudoalteromonas sp. SANK 73390 | reverse complement strand
CTGAGGGTTTCCCACACTGCTTTAAATAAACACTGATAAAGCGTACTTGGGTCATAGCGAGCCACACTATTCAGCTCATGTGGCAATGTAAAAACAAGGTGGAAATAGCGACAAGGTAATAAACGTGCTTGCTGTTTTTGCGCCCACTGTGTTGTTGCCATACTTTGACAGCGTGGGCAATGGCGGTCTCGGCAACTTCATCCAACTTGTTTTACCTCGCCACACGTATCACATTGCCAAGATTGATAGCCTAGCTTGCCTGTCCTGCATGATTGCAATTAATCGCACATTATGGTGAAGCAATTAAACCCTCACTCTCCACCCTAAAGCCTGACATAATGCAGGCTATGAGCGATTTGGTTGCCAGAAGAAATCAGCTATTAGTCATGCAAACGATGGAAAAAAACCGCCTTCAAATCTTACCAAAAGAACTGATTTCAACCATTAAACCTATTTTAACGGCCTTCAAAAATCAAATTGAGAAAATTGACAATAAAATTCTAAAACTCATTGAATCATGTCCTGAGTATTCAGCCAAAAACACGATCCTACAAAGTATGAAAGGCATTGGCAAAATTGCTGCTGCATCTATCATCAGTAACTTACCTGAACTTGGCTATATGTCGAACAAAGAAGCTAGTTCTTTATTAGGTGTTGCACCAATGAATCGCGAAAGTGGACGCTATAAAGGGCTCCGTAAAATCCAAGGTGGTCGACATCAAGTGCGCACCGTTTTATACATAGCGATGATGTCAGCTATCCAATCTAACCCTGTTTTTAAATCAACCTATCAGCGATTAGTTGCTACTGGGAAACCAAAAAAAGTAGCGCTCATTGCGTGTGTTAGGAAGATGATTGTGATCTTAAATTCAATGCTCAGAGACGGGGTTATGTTGGAAGCGCCAAAAGTTTAAAATTAGCTATTGACGCCATAGTCTCTTGTTAGCACACAGTTTATCGTTGCTTCATAAACGCCACAGCTAACCCAGAAGACACGAATGTGATACCTGCACCAATATTTAGCCCAGATACTAGCTTAGGCTTGTTTTGAAACCACTCGGACAACTGAGACGAGAAAATACCCATTAAGCTAAAACCAATTGCAGTTAATACAGCAAACCAAATTCCATAACCGATCATTTGAGTTGTGACTGACCCTAAACTTGGATTTACAAATTGAGGTACAAAAGCAAGGACAAACATACCTGGCTTAGGGTTAAGTGCGGCAGATAGAAAACCAGTAGAAAAGATAACTTTCAAAGGCTGTTTTTTCGCAGGCTCTAAAGAAAATATACTTCTCGTACGAAGTACTTTCACGCCTAACCAAATTAAGTAGGCAGCACCAACTAGCTTCACAGCGTAAAACGCCACTTCAGAAGTTTGAATAAGCACAGTAAGTCCAAAGGTCGCTGCTATAACATGAAACAAGATACCCGCACCGGAAGACATACCTGAAACAACCGCGGCTAGTCGACCTTGACTCAATCCTCGACCTATAGCGAGCAAATTATCCGGACCCGGTGAAATAACCAGTAGCAAACAAGCTAACGTATAAGTAATAAATACCTCTAATGGAAACATAAAACCACCTTGTTGTATGGTTCTGAGTGCTAACGCCTCATTCAGAGGCAATAAAATAGCTGGTTAAAATTAGCGAGAGCAATAACCAGCTGTTTTTTTCCTGCTGAAATGCCTTGTTAGCCGTTACTACGCATATTTTTTAATTTTAAATATATCTCTTCAAATGCAGCTTTTTTTTCAGGGAAACGAGTCATACCATCTTTAAAAATAGCCATAGCAGAATCACGGTCTCTTAAATTGATATAACATTGGCCTTTATAATAAAGCGCAGTAAAACCTTTAGGCTCTATACTTAGGGACTTATCGAAAAATTCAATAGCCTTTTCATTATCACCCATATCCATATATGCAAAGGCGATATTATCAATAGCCTCAAAAAACATAGGGAAAATATCAATTGCTTCTGAATATAAACTTATAGCTTCCTGAAGTTTTGATTCTTGTCCTAGTGCATAGGCTTCTTTATATTTCGCGTTTGCTAATGTAATCAGTTCGTCTACGTTTTGATTTGTAACTTCTGCATAACGAGGAAAATTAGTATGTTTTAAATATTCAAAAAAACCACCTAAATCAGTATTTTTAATCTCTTGATTTCCGAGTAATTCCCAAGAATTAATAAAAGATTCATTAGATATTGGCGCATGAAGTATTTGAACAGGAATGTTTTCTAAAGTCGCTAAGGTTGGTTTATTTTTAACATCATCAAAAACTGATGTGTGCAATATTATTTGATTATTTTCAAATTTATCTACTTCAATAATTTTTACTGTTTTCCATAGTTTTTCTTTTTTTATTAATACGTCACCTGCAATAAATTTATAATCATCTGATATAACTTGAGCTTGTGAAGGGCTTGAAAGGCCAAGAGCTCCAATAACAGTAAGAATTGAAGAAATTAATTTGGATTTACGCATGACTTTCCTATACGGCTAAAAATAGTTGGCTAAAATTTGTGAGGTACGAACAAAGCCAACTGTTTTTTGTCCGCACTTTTAATTTGCTTTGTTAGAAAGCCTGGATTCTATACTCAAGGCTTTTATTTCTGAGTTGAAAAGATACAACACGGCTATGTTCGTCATAACTTACGATTTGATTCATAGTCTTACTTTTAAAATAGTCACCAATCTCACTAGCTGAAATATCTCTAGAAAATAAGACTGTATGACTAACTGAGCTTACCTTACATGCTGGCATGTCAGAGTTGCGCCTGCACCTATCATCTAAAGTTGGCATTGAAACAGAAACCGAGTAAAAATTATTAGCTTGTTTGTCAGCATCCAAATAGACTCTTGTGCTTACAGTAGCAACCATACAACCAGAACCAATATAGTGTTTATGAGAGCGGCCGGAAATAGAACTTTGTCCAATTCTAAGGCTTTCTCGACTATCTGTAGAAATTGGAAAAGACTGGTAATACTCATGAGCACATTGTTCCCGTTTAGAGTTCGATATTTCTGACGAAGGTAAATACCCCCAATCCCAAACAGGATCAGACTCTTTTTTCCCACAACCAAATAAAAGTAACAAAGCTAAAAGGTAAATAAAATTCTTCATAGGCTTTCTAACGCCTCGTTAAGAGACAAAAAATTGTTGGCTAAAATTAGCGACGAAGAAGCAAAAGCCAACTGTTTTTTGTCCTTTTAAACGACTTGTTAGAATTTTAGTTCCCCGATCCCACCCTCACAATACAATAACCAGTGCATGGTTCTAAGTTATAAAAGATAAAAGTACACATGTAACATTACACAGGTATATCTTTATAATTTTTAGGGCAACCTGCTACCCTAGAGTAAATTCATACTCTTCAAGGTTTCAACTTACCCAGTTGACGGGTTGCACTCACATTTATTA
>NZ_ARPN01000016.1:0-1095 GCF_054966645.1 Pseudoalteromonas sp. SANK 73390 | reverse complement strand
CGCCATGAATCGCTCAGAGCGAATATCAGTGTTGTAGAGGCAGAGGCCGTGCAACACATACGCTCAGCAGATGATTTTTCAGTGACCTATATAGATTTACAAGATGCAGATGATGTTGAGCAAGCGCTGCAAGTAAGTATGCAAGCAGATGCAGAGCAAGCATTTGATTTAAGTCGAGACTATTTACTGCGAGTGCATTTGATAAAGCTGAGCAGTGAACGCCATGCGGTGTTAGTGAATATGCATCACATAGCATCGGATGGTTGGTCGTTAGGTATTTTAGTGAATGAATTCAGCCAGCTTTATAGAGCTTATCAAGCGGCAGAAGAGAACCCATTAGCGGCGTTGCCAATTCAATATGCAGATTATGCACATTGGCAAAGACAAGAGCTGCAAGCAGCGAAGTTAACAACGTCATTGGGATACTGGCAATCACGTTTAGCACAATTACCAGTGCAGCATAGTTTGCCATTAGACAGAGCCAGAGGGGCATTGCAAAGCTTTAATGGCGCCCGGGTTGGGCAACGGTTAAATAAGGGTGTGACAAAGCAAGTCAAGCAATTGTGTCGAAGTGAAGATGTGACGTTGTTTATGTTACTGCAAAGTGTTTTTGCGGTGTTATTAAGTCGCTACAGTGGACAAACGGACATAGTTATGGGTACCCCGGTTGCGGGCAGACACCATCCGCAATTAGAAAATCTAATCGGCTTTTTCGTAAATACTTTGGTGTTAAGGACAGAGGTTGATGAGAAGACGAGTTTCAGTGATTTTTTACAACAAAATAAACAACATATTTTAGATGGTTTCCAGCATCAGGAAGTGCCATTTGAGCAGTTAGTGGATGCATTACAACCAGCGCGAAGTTTAAGTCATAGTCCATTATTCCAAATATTATTTGTGCTGCAGAACAACGAACAAGGGGCGCTAGATTTACCGGGTTTAAGCTTATCGCCCTTAGCGCAAGCGGGCAGTAATGCGGTGAAGTTTGACTTAGAGCTTTATATCACGGAGTCGGACGATGAGCTGTACTTGGATTGGCAGTACAATCAGGACTTATTCGATGCTTTGTCAATAGAGCGCTTATCGCAAAGTTTA
>NZ_ARPN01000015.1:0-29637 GCF_054966645.1 Pseudoalteromonas sp. SANK 73390 | reverse complement strand
GCTGCAAAGATAGATGTAATGCAAGCGACCCCAGCGACATGGCAACTACTGTTACAAGGCGGGTGGGAGCCAAGTAAAGGCCTTAAAGCGTTGTGTGGTGGCGAAGCAATGCCTCAAGAAATGGCAAAGGCACTGCGGCATAGGTTGACCCCGCTGGGGGGCAGTTTATGGAATATGTACGGGCCAACAGAAACCACTATTTGGTCAACGATACAAGAGATTAACAGTGAGAATATCAACATAGGGAGAGGAGTGGCAAATACTCAGCTCTATGTGTTAAATCCAGATGGTAAGTTACAGGGAGTTGGATGTACTGGAGAGTTATATATTGGTGGTGATGGCTTAGCTCAAGGGTATTGGCAGCGAGACGATTTAACAGCAGAGCGTTTTATTGATAATCCGTTTGGTGAAGGTCGATTATATAGAACTGGAGACCTAGCAAAATGGCATGTTGATGGCTATTTAGAGTGTATTGGGCGTCTTGATGATCAAGTAAAGCTTCGAGGGTTTAGAATTGAGCTGGGTGAAATAGAATCAGCTTTAGGGCAACTTCAAAACGTCAAACATTGTGTTGTGGCATTGGTTACAAATGAAAAAGAAGAGCAATACTTACAAGCAAACTTAGTGAGCATCGACAAAGTTGACGAGGGTGAGCAAAGTCGGCTGCGTAGTGTTTATCAAAGCGAACTAAACAAACGCCTCCCCTCTTATATGGTGCCGAGTTTTTACAATTGGCTCGATACAATGCCGCTGACTCCAAGTGGCAAGGTTGATCGTAAAGCACTGGGCAACAGTGCCATTGCAACATCACTTTCTAAAGAAGTTGTTGCCCCAAGAAACACGCTGGAAACGGAGCTTGTCACTATGTGGCAAGCATTACTCGATATCGAGCAAGTCTGTATATTTGATAATTTCTTCCTCATTGGCGGGCATTCCATACATGCACAGCGCTTTATCGTTCGCTTAAGAGAGCAGCTAAACGTTGAGTTGCCATTAAGCGTATTATTCGAAAAAGGTACTATCGTTAAGCTTGCCGAATATCTAAAGTCAAGTGAAATAAGAGCTTCATTAACTCCTATTATTGCGCGTGAAGATAACGATGACGTTGTGCTGTCATTTAGCCAAAAGCGACTGTGGTTTATTGACCAGCTTGAGCAAGGAAGTAGCCACTACAACATGTTAGGGTTGTTTAAAGTATCTGGTCGACTAGAGCCTCATGCATTAAATCAAGCGGTTGTCGAAATAGTTAATCGACACCAAGTATTACGTACTGTTGTATTTAATGCCGATGGTCAACCACAAGCAAAAGTGTTGAGCGTATTTGAATCGCCTTTAAAAGTTGTGACTTTTGAGCAGCAACCTAATACCTACCAAACGCAATTAAATGAATTAGTTAAATCCCAGCGCAACTATAAATTTGACTTAAGCGCAGACTTGCCAATACAACTTCATTTGATTGAGCATGCTCGTTCAGGTGAGCAAAAGTTGCTTATCAACATGCATCATATTGCTTCGGATGGGTGGTCTATCAACTTATTCTTTAGCGAATTAGCGCAGGAATATGATTCCATTATTAAGGGTGTTGAACCAGTGGTTAGCCGTTTAGCGATTCAATACTCGGACTTTGCACATTGGCAGAACGAGTTCAATACATCGGAACTTATTCAGCAGCAATATGATTATTGGGAAGCACAATTAACGCAGTTGCCCATGACACATAACATCCCCTTGGATAAAAAGCGTCCACAAGAGCAATCGTATCAAGGGTCGTTGCTTGAAACGAACATTTCACCTCAGTTATTGACTCGCTTAAAAGCGTTGGCGAATGAACAGAAGGTGACACTATTTATGCTGATGCAATCGGCATTTGCTTTGCTCGTTTCACGCTGGGGTCGTAGTGATGATGTAGTTATAGGAACGCCTGTTTCTGGACGGGAGCACTCCCAAACAGAACCATTGATTGGATATTTTTCTAATACACTCGCGCTGCGTACTCAACTACACGGAACCCCGACTTTTATAGAGTTCTTAGCATACAACACACGCATGATCCAAGAGGCATTTGAACACCAACTATTGCCATTTGATGCACTCGTCGAAAAGCTAAACCCAAGTAGAAGTCTTGCACAATCTCCAATATTCCAAATTGTTTTCTCTATGCAGCATGAGCAACTCAGTGAGATCAGCCTAGGTGATGTTTTATTAGATATTGAACCTTTTCAAGAGCGATTTGTGAAGTTTGATTTGCTGTTGAACATAGAGCAAGTTAGCGAAACAGCCAAATGCATTTGGGAATATAACACTGCACTTTTTGAATCTCAAAGCATTGAAAGTATTGCAAAAAGCTTTGTTTTTTTACTTGAGGGGATCTGCGATGAACCCCACTCCAAAGTTGCTGATATTTCATTGAGTAGCAACGCTCAACTGAAACAAATGACAGCTTATAACAATATGAAATTTGATTATCCTTTTGGTACATCAATTCCAGAAGTGTTTGAGCATCAGGTGAATTTGAACGCGCAACATACCGCGCTCATTTATAACGGTAAATACTTTACATATGAGCAGCTCAATAAGTATGTAAATTGTATGGCACGTTGGTTTGTGGATCAGGGGGTCAAGCCTGATGGTTTGGTGGCATTAGCTTTTGAGCAAAATGTTGAGTTGATCATTGCGATGCTTGCAGTGTTAAAGGTTGGAGCTGCCTATGTATGTATTGACTGTGAATTACCCAAAGAGCGACGAGAATACATATTGGAAGACAGTAAAGCGAAGCTTGTGCTCACTACGACTCAGCACATAGAAGGTTATAAGCACTTTGAGTGTAAAGCCGCGTTAGTGCCAGATATTGATGAGCTGCTAACTCATTACAGCGATGACGATTTGTTACGCGCTAAAGAGCTAACGCTATCTATGGCATATGTAATTTATACGTCAGGTTCAACGGGTCGGCCCAAAGGGGTCATGTTGGAGCACAAAGGAGTGGTAAATCTAGCATTGCCTGAGTCAATTGCAGCACTGGATTATGAAAAAGCAAAGGTGTTTTTGAGTGTTTCAAATTTTTCATTCGACGCCTGCGTTATTGATGTTTACAAGCCGTTGCTTAATGGGAAGACGCTGGTTCTAGCAACGGCAGTAGAGCGAGAACAAATCAATATGTGGCCGCAATTATGCCAGCGTTACGACATAGACACCGCATTTTTTACGACTGGTTTGTTTAACCTACTGATGTCTGATTTTCCTGAGGTATTTGAGTCCATTAGAACTGTGATGATAGGAGGTCAGGCGGCAAATCCAGCGCATATAAATGCATTTGTTAAACAGTTTCCCGATGCCGATCTGTTTAACCTGTATGGTCCTACGGAGATCACTGTTTATGCAACGAGTCTCCATTGTACAAAGGCTAATTATGAGTGGGTACCAATTGGTAAACCATCTGGCAACAAGCAGGTGTTTATTGTGGATGACGCAAACTGTTTATTGCCATGTGGTGCGGTAGGGGAGCTTGCTATTGCGGGCGATGGCCTAGCCAGAGGGTATTTAGGAAATGAGATCCTTTCCAAGGAAAAGTTTATTGAAATTGAAGGTGGAAAGACTTATTTGCCTAGCTGTGAGCGTTTGTACCGAACAGGGGATTTAGCTCGTTGGATGCCGGATGGAAATTTAGCATTTCTCGGTCGAGTGGACGACTTGGTCAAAGTTCGGGGATTTCGTATCGAACTAGGCGAAATAGAGCATCATATTTTGAACTTTGAGGAAGTCACCCAATGTTGTGTGTTGGTTAACAAAGACCAGCAGGAAGATATGTTGGTTGCGTTTTACTGTAGTGCTTCACAGCAAACTGATCGTGATTTAGAGCGCGCCATACGTCGCGAGTTAGATAGTGCGCTGCCTCACTACATGATTCCCGCAGCCTTTGTACGTATGTCGACATTGCCATTAAACCAAAGTGGCAAAGTTGATACTAAACAGCTAAGAGCACGGCCTATAGAAGTGAATGTGGTAGGTGAGTATCAAGCACCCAGTGGTGAGGTAGAACTAAGCTTGTGCGAAATAATATCCCAAGTGATTGGAATTAATAAGAATAAAATTAGTAGGCAAACAGGCTTTTTCGATTTGGGAGGGAATTCACTATTAGCGGTGAGACTTGCAAATCAGATTCATGCTGACTTTGATATTTACATGACGACGAAGCAAATATTTACCTTGTCATCAATAGTTCATATCGCTGAATTTATCGAATCGCAAAGCCAAAAGTACAGCAAAGCAGTTGAAATACAGGGTTATATCGATGACTTATCAAGTGAAGAAGTCGATAGATTGTTGCAAGAACTGGAATTAGAGTTGGAATAATAAATGAATAACGAACAACTAGCAAAACGTCAAAAGCTTAAGGCTTTATTAGAGCGTAAAAAGCAATTGGCAGAGCGTAATTCAATGTCCGAGATAGAACGTCATTCGATTAAAGATGTTGCGCCCATCGCTTTATCTCAAAAACGATTGTGGTTTATCGAACAGTTTGATGACGCAAGTGGGCACTACAATATTTGCATTGTAGCGCAGGTAAAAGGTCGGTTGGATTTGCTAGTTGCAGAGCAGGCATTAGATGCAATTATTCAAAGGCATAAACCATTACGAACGGTATTTGAGCGCGATGGTGATGAAATCAACCAGCGTGTTCAAAATGACATTGCATTTGAGCTCAATCAGTATCAATTGACAAGTTATGAGGACCCTGAGCGAGAAGAGATCTTAAATAATGAGCAGAACTACAGCTTTGACTTAACTCAAGGCCTGTTACTGAGAGGATCGTTCGTATCTTATTCTGATAGCTTCGGTGAGCTGATTTTGTGTATGCACCATATTGCCTCAGATGGTTGGTCAATGCAGATTCTGATAAATGAATTTTTTCATAATTATGAGCAGTTATTGAATGGTCGTACAATAGATTTACCTGAGCTAGAGGTTGAGTTTACCGACTATGCCCATTGGCAAAAGTCTTGGCAAGATTCAGGAAAATTAGAAGCAGCATTAACCCACTGGCAGTCCACTTTGGCTAACTTGCCGCCAGTTCACAGTATTCCCTTGGATTATAAAAGACCAGAAGTGCAGAGCTATGTTGGTAAAAATGCCGAATGTGTACTCAACAAGTCGCTATCAACAGCAATTCGCGAGTCAGCAAAAGCAAATCAGGTGACTTTGTTTATGTTTTTGCATGCAGTGTTCGCCAGTGTGATTTCTAAATTCAGCAATAATCCAGATGTTGTATTAGGCACGCCAACAGCAGGGAGATATCAAAAAAAGCTGGAACCGCTGATAGGCTTTTTTGTTAATACTCTAATTTTACGAGTCGATTGCGGTAGGGAGCAAACATTTAGTGAGTTCTTGCAAAGTGTTAGGCAAGCCAATTTAGTTGCTCAAGAAAACCAAAATGTACCTTTTGAGTTGATAGTTGAGCGCTTGAACCCAGAGCGAAGCCGTGCTTACTCGCCATTATTCCAAGTTATGTTCAGTTTATCGTCTGATCTTGCCTACCCAAGAGAGGTGGCTGGACTTGGAATTGGTACATTTGAAGCCGTGGAGGAAGCGGCAAAATTTGATTTTTCATTAACTGCGAATGAGCGAGAAAACGGCGAAATATTGCTATCTCTAAACTATAATGTTGCGCTTTTTGAAGCCCAAACTGCTCAACGCATTTTACACAGCATGTGTGAGGTTATTACGAGCGTGACTCAAGATATAAATCTGCCACTGAGTCAAATTTCGTATTTAGATCAGCAGAGCAAAGATGAAATTTTAAATCTAGGCTATTCAGAACAAAAAGCTCCGAGTCAATTTATTCATGAACTTTTTGAGTCACAGGTATTGGCAACTCCAGAGCAAATCGCGGTTAGTGCTTATCTCAGCGAGCAAGGTAACTTCGAATATTTATCATATGTAACTCTAAATACTAAAGCAAACCAACTAGCCTATTATTTGCAACAGCAAGGTGTGGGAGAAGGAAGTTTTGTTGGGGTGTGTCAATCACGCACCACAAATTTACTGGTGGTGTTACTTGCGCTACTAAAGCTTGGTGCTACTTACGTTTCACTCGATCCTAAGTACCCTAAAAAGAGATTGGAATACATTGTCTCAGATGCACAGTTATCACTTGTGATAAGTGAAAGGGAGGTTGCCCGTCAATTACAGCTAGAGAGTATGGTGACAACCATGTTACTAGATAGTGATGATGTTCAAACCGCAATCGCGACCCAACAATGCACTAATTTACAAAAACCAAAAGGGGTCCCTAACAACAGTATTGCCTATATTATTTATACCTCAGGTTCGACTGGTCAGCCCAAGGGTGTGATGATTAATCACCATGCTATCAGTATGTTAGTGCATTGGGCAAAAGAGTATTTTACTGGACCAGAACTTAACTGTGTTTTAGCGAGTACCTCATTAAACTTTGACCTCTCATCATTTGAGCTGTTTGTGCCGATTTCTGTTGGCGGGCAAGCGATGATAGTGGAAAACGTATTAGCGTTGGGTCATATGAGTCAGCCTCCAGAGGGATTGTCTTTAATCAACACGGTACCCTCTGCTATTCAAACTTTACTCAACAACAACAGCATTCCTGCTTCTGTCTTAAGCATTAACTTAGCTGGAGAAAAGTTATCTCGCGCTTTAGTAAACCGCTTACATGAGTCTTTGTCTGTTGAGCGTGTTGTCAACTTATATGGCCCATCAGAGGATACGACTTATTCAACCGCTATGTCTTTTTACACTTCGATTGAAAACGAACCGGCAATCGGATTACCTGTTAGCAATACTAAACCGTATGTATTGGATGACGCGCTTAATGTGCAGCCTGTAGGTGTTTATGGTGAGCTGTATTTAGCTGGCGACGGACTATCAAATGGTTACTTAAATAAGCCACAAATGACACAAGAAAGATTTTTAGATGACCCGTTTGCTGGTGAAAAAAACAAGAAAATGTACAAAACGGGTGATGTGGTTAGATGGAATAGTGCAGGTTATTTGGAATACATGGGCCGGGTTGACAATCAAGTAAAAATCCGAGGTTTTAGAGTTGAGCTTGAAGAGATTGAGTCGGCTATATTGCAAGTATCAAAAGTTGAAAGTTGTGCGGTAAAAGTTTGGGCGCAAGAAGAGCAAGGCAGTAGTTTGGTTGCATATATTAGTCCTACTGGTGCAACGGATAACGCCGATCGTGAAACAACTATTTGCGAGATAAAAACACTCTTAGCAAGCAAACTACCCGAGCATATGGTGCCGGAAATATTTATTTTGCTTGATGCAATGCCATTGACGCCTAATGGAAAAATCGACAGAGGTGCATTGCTTCCACCAAACGAATCAGATCTTATCAAAGCTGCATACATTGCACCGCGTAATGATATCGAACATGCCATCTGTGCGTTGTGGGAGGAAATTCTAAAACTACCACAAGTGAGCGTGCACGATAATTTCTTTAGCTTAGGGGGTCACTCCTTGCTAGCAGAACGATTTGTTAACAAGGTGCGCAGTCAGTTAAATGTTTCATTACCTTTGCGGCTCATGTTCGAAAGCACGACTGTAGAAAAAATTGCACAGCACATAGCCTTGTCCAACAGTGATGAGGAAAATGTAATACAAATTACTCCCTCTAGTGAACATACCGAGCTTTCTTTTGCACAGCAGCGTTTGTGGATGGTTTCAAAAGTTCAAGAAACGTTGCCAGTTTACAACTTATCACAAGCTTTCCAAGTAGAGGGGGTGTTAAATGTTGTAGCCTTGGAGCAAGCGCTGAGGCAGCTGGTCACTCGCCATGAAGTATTGCGCAGTCAATATATTGAGCAAGATGGCAAAGTTTATCAAAAAGTCACAGCAATTGATGAACGGTTATTTGTAACGCTCGATCTTACTGATATGACTCGTTCTAATGAACTAGATGATGTTTTGCGTCAAGCCAGTGCATACCAATTCGATTTACAAGCAGGGCACTTGATAAGGGTGTTGTGTGTAAAGCTCAGTAATCACAGTTGGGTCATTCATTTTAACATGCATCACATTTGTTTTGATGCTGGCTCCATGTTGCTGTTTTTAAAGGAGTTTAAAGGTAGGTATGAAAATATTCTTAGTTCGAGCACATGCTCTGACAAGGAATCAGCAACCCAATATAGTCACTATGCCAAGTGGCAGCGAACTTACCTCGATGAAGTAAAAAAAGACAAATATATCGACTTTTGGCGTTCAACGTTAGCGGATTGTGTGCCTTTACATTCGCTCGCGTTAGATTATCAGCGTCCAGAACAGCAAAGCTTTGCGGGTAGGTGCTATTCGTATGAAATGGATGAGCAAGTTAGCCATGCATTACTTGGTTTTTGCAAGCAGCACTCAGTCACGCCGTTTGCATTAACACAAAGCATATTTGCGCTGTTGCTGAGTCGTTACAGTCAAAGTAATGACATTGTAATGGGTATACCTGTGAGTGGTAGAACGCATAGTGAGTTTGAAGATCTAATCGGATTTTTCGTCAATACGGTCGTATTGAGAAGTCAAATCAGCAGCGATGATACCTTCGTTAACTTTTTACATAAAAATAATGACGGTATTCTCAGTGCGCTTGATAATCAGGCTTTACCGTTTGATGCGCTTGTTGAAGCATTAAACCCTGAGCGTTCAGCCAGCTTTTCGCCTATTTTCCAGATCATGTTTGATTATCATGCTGATTTAGGTGGCACCTTTAGCTTAGGCGAAACAACATTGCGCATGCTCAAGGAGTCTAACGAGCTTGCAAAGTTCGATTTAACACTGACCTTGATTGAAAGTAACGGTCGAGTCTGTTGTGAATGGGAGTATTCGACAGATCTATTTGCTCATCAGAGTATAGTCGCCATGGCTGATAGCTTTGAGAGATTAATAAAGGCATGTGTAGCTAATCCAAATCAAAAGCTCAATGAGCAGACACTGTCTAGCCCAATTAATCAAGTCGCTTTTGGTCACAATCACGCCCTCACGCAATCGCAAGTATTGGCACAGTTGCAAAGTGAAGATATTGTCAGCCATTTTGAAAAGCTCGCAAGTAGTCATGCCACTCAGGTTGCGATTCAGCAAGGTGATTTCTCTATTACTTATCAAGAGCTTAATGAGCAGGCGGATAAGTGGGCATATTGGATAAGGAAAAAATACCCAAATTGTCAACGCATTGGTTTATGTGCAGATAGAAGTTTAGAGACAATCGTTGCCTTGATTGGCATTTTAAAGTCAGGTGCTGCCTATGTGCCGCTTGACCCTGCTTTACCTACGGTGCGAATTGAGCATGTGATTGCTGATGCACAATTGGAGCTGGTCGTCACACAACAAAGTTATAGATCACATTTTGTCAATTTAGAACATGTATTCCTTGATGGTAGCGAGTTAAGTACCGTCTTCGCTCAAATGGATACTGTGCCATATACTCACGAAAGAAGCTCTGAACAACTAGCCTATGTAATTTACACATCAGGCTCGACTGGCACTGCGAAAGGCGTGGCGGTTAGTCATGGTAACTGGCTTTCGTATTTATACAGTGCAAGTCAATGTTATCAGTTGAATAATAAACAAAATGTATTACAAGTGTCTTCTTTGTCATTTGATTTATTCATAGAAGAACTATCGTTATCTTTATTAATGGGCGGCACCTTGGTGTTGCAACCAACAACCAAATCACCCAGTGCTAGTGAGTTTTGGTCATTGATAAAAGCGCATGACATTAACCTTATTACTGTACCTACAGCATATTGGCATATTTTGTGTGACGACACATCATTGCGAAAACAAGCGGGACTTTCACCACTAACAACCGTGATTGTTGGTGGTGAAGCAATGAGCTCGGAGGCATTGTCTCGCTGGCAAAAAGCCTTACCCAATGTATTAGTTTTCAACACATATGGTCCTTCAGAAACGACCGTTATTGTTACGGCATGTGAAGTGAGCAAGTGGGATACACAATCTCGAAATGTACCGATAGGTAAGCCTTTGCATGGTGTGGTGACATTTATCCTAGATGATGACCTTAACCCTGTTCCTAGTGGTGCGATTGGAGAACTGTGTATTGCAGGCCCTTGTGTCAGTCAAGGCTATCTAAATAACCCCAAACTCAGTGCTGAAAGATTCGTAGACTTTGAGTATGGGGGTCGCTCATATGGGCGTATGTATCGCACTGGCGATAGAGTACGTAGACACCCTGATGGCAACATTGATTTTTATGGCCGTCAAGATAACCAAGTCAAAGTCAGAGGGTTTAGGGTTGAACTCGGCGAAGTAGAGGCTGTTCTTGGGGCACAGGAGTCAGTGTCATCTTGTTTGGTTGTGCCAAAACAGAATCAGCAAGGGCAGAACTATATTATAGCCTATGTTGTGGTCAACGATCAGCAAGTGGGTGTGTCAGCAGTATTATCACAAGAGCTGCTTGAGACATTACGTATGAAATTGCCGCATTATATGGTGCCTAATTCAATTACTGTGTTGGCCGAATGGCCTTTGACAGTAAATGGAAAAATCGACACGCGTGCTTTACCTGAGCCTGCAGGTGTGAGCGAGCATGGCATTGATCTTTGCACAAACACAGAAAAGCAAATAGCCAAACTATGGGAGCGGTTATTAGGTAACAAGGTGCAATGTCGAAGCGCTAATTTCTTTAACAGTGGGGGGCATTCTCTACTGGCTATTCAATTAAGTAGTTTGATCAGTAAGCAATGGTCAATAGAACTACCGCTCCAGGTGATCTTTAAACACCCGATACTAGAGGACTTATCTCATTGGGTCGAACAAGAAGTAGGCCACTCAGAAGTACCTAATATTGGGTTAGCTGATAGAACTCAGCCACTGGCTCTATCCTGGGCACAGCAGCGCTTATGGTTTATCCATCAAATGCAGGGTAAATCGCCACAATATAATATGGTTGGTATGCATGCACTCGAAGGTAAGGTCGATTTGGCGTGTTTTGAGCAAGCATTGCAAAGTGTTTTTCAAAGGCATGATAGTTTACGCACCCGTATCATCAAAAATGGTAATACCGCTGCTCAACTAATTGATGAGCAAGCTAGCCTACCTTTTATTTATCATGATTGGCGGTCGCTAGATAGCGACACTCAAAAGAAAAAACTGGACAATTTAGCCGCTGCTGAAGTTGAACATAGTTTTGACTTCAATAGCAGCGTGCTATGGCGTATGCATTTGGTTGGTCTAAGTGATGAACAATATTTTGTGTTATTCAATATGCACCACATTATTTCCGACGGTTGGTCAATGGATATCTTCTCAGGTGAGTTTGTGCAAACTTATCAAGCTTTATTAAAAGCTGAGCCTGTTGATTTACCTTCATTACCTATCCAATATGCAGATTATGCGCATTGGCAGCGAAACTGGCTTAAAGGTCGTGTGTTGGAGTCTAAGCTCGATTATTGGAAAGGCGCATTGGCAGGTATTCCTGACGTTCATTCGCTTCCACTTGATCATCCCCGACAGGCAACTCAGTCATTTAACGGAGAGTTGCACACGCAGCAATTACCGACTCAACTTATGTCCCAAGTTAAGCAACTTGCAAATGAACAAGGGTGCACGCTATTCATGCTGATGCAAAGTGCATTTGCTTTGCTCGTTGGCCGCTTTAGCAATACAACCGATATTGTTATTGGCACACCAGAAGCGGGTCGAATGCATTATGACTTAGAGGGGATAATTGGTTTTTTTGTAAATACACTCGTATTGCGAACAGATTTATCTGGCCCGCTAAGTTTTAAAGACCTCTTAATGCGTAATAAAGATATGATTGTGTCAGCTCATAGCAATGCCACGGCGCCTTTTGAGCAGGTTGTGGATGCGGTGAATCCAGCACGGAATCAAAGTTACACACCGATTTATCAAATTGTATTTAGCTTAGATAATTTTAATGAAACACCGCATGAACTTGGCGATATTAAACTAACTCCAGTAAAACCCAGTGGGCGACTCAGTAAGTTTGATTTAACTGTGACCTGTGCTGTTGACTCTGAGCAGCCAGGTGGTTTTACCGTTGAGTGGGAGTATTGTGCTGATCTTTTTGATGTGAGTACTATCGAAAGCTTAGCAAATAGTTATAAATGCTTACTTGAAAGTGCTGTTACAAATCCAGAAATGGATATTATGAAATTAGCATTGCTATCAGAAGAAGCCGCAGCGAAGAAGGTCTACCAGTCTCAGCAAATTGAGATTGAGTCGTGCGATTATGAACGGATAGAGCAGTGGGTTAGTGCACACGCCGCACGAATGCCGGGAAAAGTAGCCATTAACTATGCAGATAAAGAGTGGACATATGGGCAATTAGAGGACACCGCGTCCCGTTGGGCCAGTTATCTTGCTGAAAATGGCGTTTCTAGTGGGGATCGAGTTGGCATTGCGACACTAAGAAGTGTTTACGGCGTTATTGCGATGTTAGCAGTGTTAAAAGTAGGTGCTACTTACGTGCCGCTTGACCCAGCCTCTCCAGAAGAGCGTTTAGAGTACATCGCGACCAATAGCGAACTTAAACTTATCCTTCTTAATCAAAATGATAATAATGCATTTAAAGCCCTTGATGTGACATGTATCGATATTGGAAGTGATATTTATCAACAGTATACCCCTTACCAATCGAATACTGATATGAGTAAAAATGATGTGGCTTATATCATCTATACATCGGGTACAACCGGAAAACCAAAAGGGGTAAGTCAAACCCATTACAATGTACAGCGATTATTAATGACGTCAAATGGAGGACGTTATTTTGGGGGTTACGGAGGGCTGAGCCAAACAGATGTCTGGACACTATTTCACTCAATTGCGTTCGACTTCAGTGTTTGGGAAATATGGGGGGCGCTGTGTCTCGGTGGTCGACTTGTGCTGCCAACACAAGAGCAAGTTCAAGATATCGAATCGTTTGTGACGCTGTGTGATGAACAAGGTGTCACGGTGCTTAATCAAACACCGAGTGCATTTAAAAACTTTATGAAAGCGGCGCTACGCAAAGAAGCAACACTTGCAGAACTGCGTTTTGTTATTTTCGGTGGGGAAGCACTACAGCCAGATATGTTGAAGCCTTGGTTTGACACATATAGCGATGGTCCTATTTTGGTTAATATGTATGGTATTACTGAAACAACAGTACACGTTACATTTAAACGAATTGAGTCAGCAAATCGCAGTGCGAGTGAGATTGGCTGTGCCCTAGGTGATCAGGTACTTTACCTACTCGATGAGCAACGTCAGCCTGTTCCTGATGGGGCTATTGGTGAAATATATGTTGCCGGAGCTGGCTTATCTCCAGGGTATTTACACTTACCTGAACTCACTGCCGGTCGCTTTGTGAGTAATCCATACGCTACCGAGTTAATGCTCGCCAATGGCTTCGATAGAATGTATCGAACGGGAGATTTAGCGCGCTATAACTCGAACAAAGAGCTTAGTTACATAGGCCGAAATGATGCACAAGTTAAGATTCGCGGTTTCAGAATTGAATTAGCTGATATTGAATACCAATTACGTCAGTTACCTTATGTTAATGATGCGTTGGTCAGTGTGGGTGAAGATTCTAAAGGAGAGCCTGCCCTGGTCGCCTATGTAATCGCAGATTTATCAGGTAAAGATTGTAGTCATGACCTGCGTGCAAAACTGCCAAATTATATGGTGCCTGCATTTGTCATTGCCTTAGAGCAGTGGCCATTGACAGTAAACGGTAAAGTTGACCGATCAGCGTTACCAAAACCACAGCTACAACAAGAGCAATATCAAGCACCACGTTGTGAGCAAGAGCTTTTATTAGCCAGTATTTGGGGAGAGGTATTAGGTCTTACTCCAGCTCAAATTAGCCGCGATGATAATTTCTTTGCACTAGGAGGCCATTCACTCCTTATGTTGGATTACCGTCAATGCCTATTAACAGAGGGGTATGATATCTCTATTGCTCGCCTGTACCAAGCAAGTGAGCTTGTGGAGATGGCTAAGGTTTTAGCTGAGTATGATAGCAGTGTTCAGCTTGATAACAAGTTACCAGAAACAATGTGTCAAATTGGTGTACCACTGCATCCTTCGCAGTTCCCACTGGTGGATTTAGCAGAGTCTGAGCTAGATGCAATTATTAAGTTTGTACCCGGTGGTGAGGACGCGATTCAAGATATTTATCCTTTATCACCATTGCAAGAGGGCATGCTCTTTCATTCATTACATAGTGAAAGTCGCGACCCGTATTTGGTTACTTCAATTATGCTTTGTAAAGATGAGCACGCAGAGCAATTACTGATTGATGCCATCAACTTTGTTATTGCTCGACATGATGCATTGCGCACACAAATCATCAATGACGAGGTTGCTAATCCTGTACAAGTTGTGAACCGACGAGCGAGTGTTCAAGTTGTGGATGCGGGGCGAATACCTGATGATGTGGTTGACGCGCAGAGCTGGTTATATGATAACCAGACATTGACTCAGCTCCCTTTACATGAAGCCCCTTTGATGCAGCTGCACAGATATGTTGCTGCACAAGGCATCTATGTGGTGATTTATCACCATCATATCATTGAAGATAATTATTCGATGCGAATTATCACGGAAGAAATCGCAGCTTATCTAAGCAAGCAAACAGAGGAGTTGCCTGTCCCAACTCCTTATCGAGCCTTTATATGGCAAGGTAAAAACTGTGACATGGTGAAGGCTAAGCATTACTTCAAAGGGATGTTTGAAGGCTTACAGGCTCCTACTTATCCATATGATACGAATAAAACCAGTTATTTGCAGCACGGCTCTTGGAATAAAGCGCTGTCGCTTGATTGCTCAAACAATATAAAAGCACTCGCGAAGGCAAAAAAAGTCAGTATTTCAACGATTATGCATTTGGCTTGGAGTATGGTCGTAGCAAGAACGAGTAATAGTAATGACTTGGTCTTTGGCACTGTAATGTCAGGAAGAATGACACAGCAGGTGCAGGTTGAACGTATGATTGGACTGTGTATCAACACGTTACCTATTAGAGTTACGCTTGAGGCTCGATCGTTAGAGTGCCTATTACAAGAGGTCCACAATTCATTGCAGTCACTGCTTATGTTTGAGCAAGTCCCATTGCTTGAAGCGCAGTCTGTGAGTCCATTGCAAAGCAGTACCGCATTATTTAGCAGCGTACTTAATTGCCGACTGCAACAAACGGGAGCTCAATCGCAAGTTGCACAATGGAACCTTAACGGCATTGAAGTGCTCGCGATGAAAGAGCATACCAATTACCCTGTCGCTGCGTCGGTTGATTATGACGGTGAAGCATTACACCTGAGTATTGAGACCAGTGGTCATATTGACAGTGACTCAGTTGGCTCTTACTTCCTACAAGCAATTGAATCAATTTTACAACAAGCCGATAGTGAACTGCCACAGCTAACGCTGCCCAGTACATTATTAGACAAAGAGTTGTCGTTGATGGATGCCATAAATAACACGCAACGGCCCTATCCAAAAAACAGTGCTTTGTATGAGCTTTTATTAGAGCAAGTACATCACACTAAAAATGATATTGCGCTTATTTGTGCTGATAGAGAATTAACCTATCAACAGTTAATCATTGAAGTTGAGCAGCTGGCAAGGGGGTTATTGGCCAAAGGTATTAAGCCATCAGACACGGTTGGGCTGATGTTCAACCGCAATAGTTCTTTACTCGTGTCACTTTGGGCAGTACTTGCTGTGGGAGCAACGTATGTGCCGCTCGTTGCTTCTTATCCTGATGACAGATTGCAGTACATGGTTGATGACAGCCAATTGAAAGTATTGCTCATTGAAGAGTCTCTAACGTCTAGGTGCGAATCATTACCGATTGAGCGAGTGACCATATCGCAATTGCAAAGTGTTGACTCTGCGGATTTGGAATTGCCTAAGGTCGACCCTCAGCAGCTTGCTTATATTGTTTACACCTCAGGGTCAACGGGCAAGCCTAAAGGTGTTGCAGTCAATCATAGCAATGTTGCCAGCTTGGTTTGCAATAGCGACTTCATCGATATAAATCGAACAAACGGATTTTTAGGTATTTCTAGTATTGCATTTGATGGCTGTATTTTTGACATCTTTATGCCGCTTCTCAATGGACGTCGTTTAGTGTTTTTAGATGATGATATGTTGCAAAAGCCTCAAAATTGGGCTGCATTATGTGAAACGCATAAAGTCGATACTGCCTTTGTTACAACGTCATTGTTTAACCATCTAGTGACATCACAAACTGGTGTATTTGATCATGTAACTCAAGTGCTATTTGGGGGAGAGCAAGCGAATCCAAATATTGTTGAACAGTATCTAAAAACATGGCCACAACATGTTTTATATCATTGTTATGGCCCAACAGAGACGACGGTTTATGCGACTTGCGGTGAGTTAAACTCGCAAAACTATAAGGCAACTCCAATTGGTAAGCCTCTCGCTAATAATACATGTTATATCCTTGATAAAAATCAAGAACGGTTGCCTTTTGGGGTGGTTGGCGAGCTTTATATCGGTGGTGAAGGGGTTGCTGTTGGTTATCTAAATCGACCCGAACTGACGTCACAAAGCTTCTTATCAGACCCATTTTCTCCTTGTGAAAAAGGACGAATGTATCGAACTGGGGACCTGGTTCGTTGGCGTCATGATGGCACGCTGGAGTTTGTCGGGCGAGTGGACAATCAAGTCAAAATTCGTGGCTTCAGGATTGAGATTGAGGAAGTTGAGCTAGCGCTATCCAATCTATCCTCAGTGCGCGAGTGTAGTGTGCAAGTTCATCGACATGGTAATGGGCAAGATAGTCTTGTCGGTTTTGTGGTTATTCATGCTTCACAAGTGACCACCGGGCAATTACGTTTTGAGCTCGGTGAGTGCATGCCAGAGCATATGGTGCCTAATTTGATCATAGAAGTTGACGCATTGCCTCTGACTCAAAATGGCAAGGTAAATAAAGCTGCACTTGCAGATATTGCAATACAGGCGATAGCAAACGGCTTATGCAACGAAAGTGGTGACACATCACCGCCACAAACAGAAACAGAAGTAATACTCGCATCCATGTGGGGCAAAATCCTTGATGTGAATGACTCTAGTATTAGTCGCCAATCAAGCTTCTTTGCTTTGGGAGGAAATTCCTTACTTATCATGCGACTGAGCAATGAAATACAAGCAGAACTTGAGGTAACTCTATCGGTGAAAGACATTTTTGACTATCAAACCTTAGAGTCACTCGCTGAACTCATTGACTTACTGAAACAAGCAGACAGTGAGGAAGTACTCACTGAAATGAATAGCCTTGACGAAAATGTGAACATAACGATATGAATATAATAAAAATAATACAGCATTGTGCAAATAAGAAAATTCACTTGAAACTTGATGACAATGGTCAGCTACAAATATCAGGGAACAAGCATGCTATTTCTCCAGAGCTTCTTGCTCAGCTTAAGGCGCATAAGCAGGAACTGATTGAGGTACTCAAGAAGCGCAGTGAGCAGCGTAAGGAGCTGCCCATTCCAAAAGCGGATAGAGCAAAGCCTATCCCAGTAAGCTTTGCACAACAAAGGTTATGGTCTGTTGAGCAAATGGAACCCGGTACTGGTCGATATAATGTTCCTCTTGCTTTTAAAGTAAAAGGGGCTTTTCACAGTGGCATGTTCCATGAGGCATTACGTTGCTTAGTTTTAAGGCACGAAACGTTAAGGACTTCATTTAGCTATGGCAATGGAGAAATCAGCCAGATTATACATGATGATCCCTGTGTACAGTTTGAGGAAATTGACTTATCGCTGCAAAAGGGTGATTTGCACAAGCACTTAGAAAGCATTATAGGTCATGATTGTAATCGAGGCTTTGATCTGACAAGGCCCGAACTGTTTCGCGTTAAGTTGATAAAGCTGGCGGACAATATACATGTTGTTCAACTCAATTTGCATCACATTATTACAGATGGTTGGTCAACTTCAATTTTGTTTGATGAATTGATTACTTTATATGGTGCGCTGTGTAATCAGCAAGCAAGTTCACTGCCGATACTAGATGTACAGTATGCAGATTACGCCGCTTGGCAAAGAAACCAAATATCTGAGCAGGTTTTGCCCAAAGATCTTGATTATTGGCGTAAACAGTTAGAAGACTTACCTCAGTTACATAGCTTGCCAACAGATTTTCCTCGTTCAAGTACACAAAGCTTTAACGGACGAACGTATAAGACACAGCTCTCTAGTGCATTACAAGCGCGTTTGAATGAGTTCTGTTTAGAGCACAATATAACGATGTTCATGATGCTGCAAAGTTGCTTTGCTTTGTTACTGAAGTTTTATAGTAGAGAAAATGACATTGTGATGGGGACGCCGATTGCTGGACGTTCACACCGTAGTTTAAATAAATTGATTGGGTTGTTCGTTAATACTTTGGTATTAAGAACGCAGCTTAAAGATGATGTTTCTTTTCTTGATTTTATTAAAGAGAACAAACGACAGCACTTGAACGCTTTTGAACATCAGCAAGTGCCACTTGATATGCTGGTAGATATATTACAACCGGAGCGAAGTACTAAATATAATGCTTTGTTTCAAATAATGTTTTCTTTACAAAACTTAGCTTTAGGTGAACTGGCGTTAGATGGTGTCGAAGTCGAAGTTTTAGAACCAGAGGTTGAGTCAACCAAGTTTGATCTGACTTTAGTGATGAAAGAAAGTGATGATGGTCTATATGCGGTATGGGAATACTGCAGTGATTTATTTGATGCACACACCATTGATAATATGGCACAAAGCTTTGCAGCTTTGTTGGAGAGTGTATTAAATAATCCTAGCTGCCAATTGAGCCAATTTAGTTGTATTTCGACAGAGCAAAAGCGAACGGTTATGGGTTTGGGTACTGTTGCAAGAGCAGCCGCACAGTCGGCTATGATGTTGCCAGATCGAATTACCAAAATGGCTAGTCAAGTACCTGAACACGTAGCATTAGTGTGTGAAAAACAACAGATCAGTTATGCACAAATGAACAGTCGAGTTAATCAACTCGCTGATTATATGATAAAAAAATCGGTAGTAAAGGGCGACCGAGTGGGTGTCTTTATGGCGCGAACGGCTGACCGTATTATCGCGACGCTGGCAACACTAAAATTGGGCGCTGTGTTTATTCCATTGTCAGACACGATGGGGCAGGAAAGATTAGAGTATGTATGTGACGATGCAGATATTAGATACTTGCTTGTTGATCAATATACTACTGGGAGTGAATTTGCTCACCGTGCACAAGTGATTGATACCCAAAAATGTGTTGCAGAGGTGAGTGGGTGTTTGACGCAGGAACCCCAGTTAGCTAATCCGCTTCAAGCACAAGACTTGGCTTACATAATCTATACATCTGGTACAACAGGTAAGCCCAAAGGAGTGATGAATCACCATGCAGGGTTGAGCAATCTATTTACTGCGAGCAACCAGACTTTACAGTTTGATGTACAAAGTCGCTCAGTGCAACTTGCTTCATTTATTTTTGATGCTGCTATTTGGGATTGGGCATTGGCATTGGCAAGCGGTGCACAGGTACATATTGTTAATGAAGAAATCGCTCAATCGCCAGTCATGCTTGGAGAGTATATTCAGGAAAATTCCGTAACACATTGTTTTTTAACGCCTGCTTTGTTGCCGTATTTAGAAATAGAAAAATTTAAATCAGTGCATACATTGTATGTTGGTGGTGATAACTGTGCTAAAGACATGGCACAAAAATGGAGTGCGGACCGTCGTTTCTTCAATGCATATGGCCCAAGTGAAGCATCAGTATGTACAACTATGGGCCAGTTCCACCCAGATGATACATATTTAGATATCGGTACACCTTTATCAGGTACGGAGGTCTATCTTTTAAGTGATACAGCCCAATTACTACCGCCAGGTGCAGTTGGTGAGATTTGCATTGCCGGTCAGGGGGTTGGTAATGGGTATGTCAATAAACCAGAATTAACACAGCAGCAGTTTGTAAGTAACTCGTTTGGTTCTGGTTTTATGTATAAAACGGGCGATCTGGCTCGTTGGACAAAAGATGGTAAGCTTTTGTTTTTAGGCAGAAAAGATACTCAAGTGAAAATTCGAGGCTATCGTATTGAGCTCAGTGATATTACGAGCTTGTTGAGTAATTGCACACAGGTTGAAAGCTGTGAAGTTGTCGTTAATCAGGATATCAATGGTCAAAAACGTCTTATTGCATACTACACCAGTACATCATCAGATTCAGAAATAGCGCTAGACAGCCTATTTAGACAATACCTACAAAAGCTAGTTGCCAGCTATATGATGCCAGCGGCATTTGTGCGCTTAGACGAACTACCTTTAACCAGTAACGGGAAGGTAGATACACGCATACTATCGGCAAAAAATGTGCAGGTGAGTACTGATAAAGTTGAGCCTCTGCAAACGGATACAGAGCAGTCCGTAGCGCGCATCATGGCTGATGTTTTAGCGATCGATAGTGAGTTAGTGGGACGAAACTCACACTTTTTTATGATGGGAGGCCATTCCTTACTCGCAGTACGACTACTCAGTGAAATACAAGAGCAGCTTGGTGTTAGTATCAAAATGAAGCATTTTTTTGAGGGGTCAACAGTTGCTCTGCTAGCCAATGACATTGACTCAGCAGAGCAAGGTGAACAGCACAAAATAACGCCAGTAAAGCGTGATGGAAACTTACCTTTATCATTTTCACAGCAACGATTGTGGTTTATTGACAAACTTTCTCAAGGGTCAACGCAATTTAATATGCCTTGTATGATGCAAGTGGACGGTGCGCTTAACCATGACGCATTTGACTATGCATTAGCGCAACTTATTCAAAGACACGAAATTTTACGTTGCCGATATTTGGATAAAGATGGCGAACCTGTATTGGCATTGGATGAACATATCGCGCTGCCTATTACCCGTCATGATTTGAGTTTTTTGTGTGATACCAAACAAAAGGAACAACTTGATGCATTGGTGGAGCAAGAGTTTACAACCGCGTTTGATTTACACCACGATCCAGTACTGAGAGTACAGCTGATAAAGCTTAGTGCAGCTTGCCACATTATTTCGTTCAACATTCATCATATTGCCTCCGATGGTTGGTCAATGGAATTGTTAGTTGATGAATACTGCCAGTTATACAGTTCTCGTGTAAATGGCCTACCGAACCCGTTACAACCACTGACAATTCAGTATATTGACTTTGCTCACTGGCAACGTGACTACTTGTCTTCAGAGCGTTTAACTGAAGAACTGGAATATTGGAAGAGTCAACTAAAAGATATTCCTGAAGTGCATAGTTTACCTACCGATTTTCCAAGAAGTTCAGTACAGGACCATCGAGGGAAAAGTTTAACAGACAAACTTTCAAAAGCGAGTTCACAAAAAATTACTGCATTTTGTAAGCAATATGACATTACGCCTTTTGTATTCTTTCAAACTTGTTTTAGTGTGCTTCTTCATCGCTATAGCTTTGAAAGCGATATAGTTATGGCTACGCCTGTAGCGGGCAGACACAGCAAGGATACTGAAAAGCTTATTGGTCTGTTCTTGAATAATATTATTTTGCGTTCATCTGTTAATGGTGATTTGGCAATAAGTGATTTATTAAGCCAGAATAAAACTATGATTTTGGATGCTTATGAGCATCAGAGTGTGCCATTTGAGCTGATAGTAGATGCTTTACAACCTAGCCGTCAGCTAAGTTATCAGCCATTAGCACAGGTGATGATTAATTACTTTGAAGGTAGTCAACTACAACATCATGAGATGGCAGGTGTAAATATTCAAACCCCACAAGGTGTGAGTCAAGATAGTCACGCTAAAAATGATCTAACGCTTTATATCTCTAAAGACGACACTCAATTTGAAATGAATTGGGTATTTGCAACATCATTATTTGCTCAAGCTAGCATTCAAAGCATGATGAAAGCATTCTCATTATTAATTGATCATGTTTTAGTGCTACCGCATAGTCTTGTTAAGGATATCACCATATGCGACACGCATAGTGATGTGCGAACCTGTGAACAGTACAGTGCATCGCATTTATCTTTACCAGATTGTTTTATGCCACAGCAGATTGACCAAATAGGGCATCGAACGCCTGATGCGATTGCAATATCGCATAATGAAACATCATTGACCTATACCCAATTGAGTGAGCAGTCTGACGCTATTGCCTATTATTTATTGTCTCAGGGAGTTGAGCCACAATCCGTGGTGGGTATATATAGTGAGCGCAGCATCAACTGGGTTGTTAGTGTTTTGGGCGTATTAAAAGCGGGTGCTACTTACTTACCTTTGGCGTGTGATCTTCCTAAAGAGCGTTTAGAACAAATGGTGTTAGATGCTCAACCTCGGATCATTTTAACAGCAAGTCACTTACTCGATGATTTAGATATTACACCAGATATGGTGGATATAAATGATGCCAAGTCTGAAAAAACTGGGTATGTATTACCAGAACTTGATGCAGACGCAACGGCTTATATCATCTACAGCTCTGGCTCTACTGGTACACCAAAAGGTGTTGCTGGAACGCACGGGGGTTTACGTAACCGTGTTAATTGGATGGTAGAACGCTTTGCATTTGACGAGCATGAAGCGCAAGGTGTGATCACCTCAATTTCGTTTGTTCGTGCTATTTTCGAGCTGTTAACGCCTTTGGCGGCAGGCAGTCGTATTGAAATTATTGATAAAGAGGTGTTGCTAGACGGTGAGCAATTCATAACTGCGCTTGAGCGTTGTAATGTAACGCGAATAGTTTCTGCGCCTTCTTTGGCAAGAACGCTTATCGACCTGCCAAACTCGAATAAACTTCAGCGGCTAAAATATTGGTTTATTTCAGGTGAGCCGTTTAAAACAGTGCTTTCTGATGAGCTAAACATCAAATTACCGAAGACGACGATTTGTAATTTATATGGGTCATCAGAGTGTGCTTCTGATGTGACTTATTGTGTTGTAGAACAGCAAAATGATTGCAATACAACAGTATCACTGGGCCGACCTATTGCCAATACAAGTGTTTTCATATTGGATGAAAATCTAAACCCAGTAATTGAAGGTATGCCAGGAGAGTTATGTGTTGCGGGAGATAATCTGGCTGTTGGATATTTGAATGACCCACAATTAACCGCAGATAAGTTTGTTGAGCATAATTTTGGCTCTCAGTATGGCGAAAAGATTTATCGCACGGGGGATAAAGCGCGCTGGGTAAAAACACAGAATAATCAAATGCCGGTGTTGGAATATTTGGGGCGACTGGATGAGCAAGTAAAAATACGCGGTTTTAGAATTGATCCCGCGGAAATTGAACATCAAATGCTATCACACGCACTCGTTAAAGATGTCCGAGTAGTACTTAAACATTTAAATAGTCATGAAGACCCGCGATTAATTGCCTATGTAGTAACCGATGGCATGGTTCAAGATGAACGATTGCTTAGTAAGGAATTAATTCAGACACTAGAGCAGCGTTTTCCAAACTACATGGTTCCATATGACATCGTATTTCTTACAGAATTTCCGCTTCGTGCAAATGGTAAGGTAAATAAAAACTTATTACCAATCCCGACACTGGTTGATGAAGCATTGCTTGTAGCGGCAACAAACCAAGATGAAAGGACGATACATGCAATTTGGGCAAGATTATTAGAAATACAACATTTTGGAGTTGAAGATAATTTTTTCAAACTTGGTGGTCACTCTTTACTTGCTATTCGTCTATTGAGTGCACTTAGAAAAGCTTTCGATGTTGAATTGAGTGTTAAAGATTTATTTGAGAACCCTACCATTGCGCAATTGGCGCAGCGTTGTAAGGTTGCTTCGGGTAACACTTTGCCAGATATTCAGCCTGTTAATGATGCATTCAAACGTGCATTGTCATTTGCTCAGCAACGCTTGTGGTTTATTGACCAAATTGAAGGCGGTAGTGAAAATTACAATATTGTAAGTGTTTATCGACTTCACGGGCAGCTACAACTTGATGCATTACAGAGTGCTTTTTCTGCTACTACACAGCGCCATGAAATATTGCGCACCAACTATAAGCTGGTGGATGATAACGTATACATACAGCTTCATGAGCAGAGTAATGCAACTATTAATGTGACTGACTTTAGAGGCATGCAAGAGCACAGTGAACAGATTGATTTATTGATTAGAAAGCAATTTAAACACAAGTTTAATTTGACAACAGATCCCCTGGTTAACGTTGAGCTAGTGAGCATTGCTGATGAGCAACACGTTATGGTCATCAATATGCACCATATTATTTCAGATGGTTGGTCAATGTCTTTGTTTATAAATGAATTAATCGACCATTATAACGCCTACCTAAAAGGGGAGTTTAGGAGCGTAGCTGCGTTAGCGATTCAGTATACGGATTATGCTCATTGGCAGCGTCAGCGTGTTGATGACCTGCTTGATGAGCAAAGCAACTATTGGCAGCAGCAGTTAGCTAATCTGCCTGTGGTACATAATCTACCTTTAGATCGAGCAAGGGCTGTGACACAAACTTTCGCTGGTAGCCGTATCGAAGCGAAGATTGACGGAGGCTTACTACAGCAACTTCGTACTATTGCCCAGCAAAATGATGTAACTATGTTTATGTTACTACAAACAGCATTTTCGACTTTGTTAAGCCGCTTTAGCCGTGAGAATGATATTGTCATGGGAACACCTGTTGCGGGTAGGAATCATCATCAAGTTGAAGACTTAATAGGTTTGTTTGTTAATACTTTAGTACTAAGGACTAAGCTGTCTCCAGATACTTCATTTGAGGCGTTGTTGAAGCAAAATAAAGCAATGATCCTAGAGGCATTCAATCATCAGGATATGCCTTTTGAAAGCTTAGTTGAAGTTATTAACCCAGAACGAACACTCAGTCACAGCCCACTATTCCAGATTTTATTTGTACTGCAAAATGTTGCCGACCAGACTACGTCATTCAATGGCCTTGAGGTTTTGCCTTACGTACTTGAAAACGATGTTAAGTCGGTGAAGTATGAACTTGAGTTACATGTTATTGAGCAATCACAAGAACTGGCTGTTAATTGGTTATTTAATACTGCACTGTTTGATCATGAGTCAATTGAGCAGCTTTCAAATAGCTTTATACACCTTTTAAAACAAATTTGTGCTGATGCCTCTGTAACAGCACAGCAACTTTGTATTGTGGATGATGTCGCGCGCGAGAAGGTGCTACATCAATGGAATAAAACTGCGGCGACGTATAATTCACAGTTATGTATTCATCAATTGTTTGAGCAGTGTGCGCAGAGTGAACCCAACAAAATAGCATTAACCTTCAATGATGAATCTGTGACTTATGGTGAGCTAAACAGTCGTGCCCACAACTTAGCGATACGCTTAGTTGAACAGAAGGTAGTCGCAAACCAGGTCGTAGGTATTTGCATGGAGCGCTCTGTTGAGATGGTTGTGGCCATGTTGGCAGTGTTAAAAGCCTCAGGTGCATACTTACCAATTGACCCTGGTTACCCAATGCACCGAGTTCAATACATGATAGAAGATTCGCATGCGGAGGTTTTGCTAACTCATTCAGAAATAAAAGTATTTTTACAGATTGATGACGCTGTCAAGACCATTTGTTTAGACCAGATTGACCTATCTGAATCTCTCACTGATGAACGCACCCTGACATCATTGCCAGTATCGAACGCTGAGCAGTTAGCGTATGTTATTTACACATCGGGTTCTACAGGGAATCCAAAAGGTGTGATGGTGAAACATCGTAATGTAATTAATTTATTTTCTGGTATTGAAGATAAGTTGGCATTTAGGCAGGCGCATGAAAAATGGCTGGCCATTACAAGCATAAGCTTTGATATCTCGGTATTAGAAATTTTGTTTGTATTGTGTCGCCAAAAAGAAGTTTTATTGCAGCCTGATAGACCAACACAATCGAGCATAACATCGACTAAGCCTATGGAATTCAGTTTGTTTTATTTTGCCGCAGAAGACGGCTCCCAAATCAAGAATAAGTATGACTTATTACTTGAAGGGGCAAAGTTCGCCGATGCAAATGGGCTGAGTGGCGTTTGGGTACCAGAGAGACACTTTGCCAGCTTTGGCGATCAGTTTCCCAACCCATCTGTTGCAGCAGCGGCAGTTGCGGCTGTGACTTCAAACGTAACAATACGCTCGGGTAGTGTGGTGTTTCCTCTACATGATCCAATCCGTATTGCTGAAGAATGGTCGATGGTTGATAACCTTTCCCAAGGTCGTGTTGAATTATCAGCTGCATCAGGCTGGCACCCAAATGACTATGTGTTAGCTCCACAAAATTACGAAGACCGCCATGCAATAATGCGACGTAATATCGAAACAGTTCAACATCTTTGGAAAGGGGGGAGTACACAAAGAGTCAATGGTATAGGTAATACTGTCGATATTGTTGTACATCCAAAGCCTGTACAGGACGATTTAAAGATTTGGATCACCGCAGCTGGTAACCCTGAGACTTTCCGTTATGCCGGTTCTATTGGTGCGAATATTTTGACGCATTTGCTGAGTCAATCTAAAGAAGATGTAAAAAATAAGATTGAAATCTACCGGCAAGCGCTAGAAGACGCAGGGTACAGTAGAGATCATGGCAAAGTAGCACTGATGCTGCACACCTTTGTCGGTGAAGATGAGCAAACTACCAAAGCGACAGTTGAGCAACCTTTTAAAAATTATCTTAAACAGTCAATTGGTTTGGTAAAACCAATAGCTGATGAAGCCGGGTTGGATATTGAAAAAGACTTAGATGCAATAGTCGATATGGCATTTGAGCGTTATTACCACTCAAGCAGTTTATTTGGTACAGCGCAGACTTGCTTAAAGCGGGTTGAAGAGTTTGCACAGATGGGGGTTGATGAAGCAGCATGTCTTATTGACTTTGGAGTGTCATTAGAAACGACACTAGCAAACTTTCCAAATCTAGCGAAGCTACAAGAGCAAGTTAAGCAGCACAAGGCACATGAAGTGTTTTTGGCTAAGCGCCATGATAACAAGTGGGATCCGGTTGAGCTTATTAACGCATTCGATGTAACTCATATGCAATGTACGCCGTCATTTGTTAATGAAATGATTGGCAGCCAGCGGGGTCAACAAGCAATAGCACAACTTAAGCAGCTATTGGTTGGTGGTGAGGCATTGAACTCAGGATTAGCCGAGTCATTGCTGTCACATGTAAATGGACAACTATTTAATATGTATGGTCCTACGGAAACTACTGTCTGGTCGACATCAAGCGAAGTAATAAACTCAGATGTGGTTATTGGCTCACCATTGGCTAACACCCAATGCTTGGTCTTAGATGAAAATATGAAGTTGGTGCCACCAGGCGTGCCAGGTGAACTGTATATAGGTGGTGAAGGAGTTACTGCTGGCTACTTTGAACGTGCTGCGTTAACGAACGAACGATTTATATCACATGCTTTAGTCAATGGGCAGAAACTCTACAAAACAGGTGACTTAGTTTATTGGACAAACCGTGCAGAACTAAAGTACCTGCGACGTCTAGATGATCAAGTGAAGTTCAGAGGATATCGTATAGAGTTGGGTGAAATAGAGTCAGTGGCTAGTCAAATGGATATAGTCAAAGAGTCTGTTGCTATTACTCATGGTCAGGGAACTGATGCCCAGCTAATTTTGTTTGTTGTGCTAGAGAGTGTAAAGAGTACCTCTGAGTCTGATGTCGCCGCAATTAAGCAGCAATTAGTGACTCAGTTACCAAATTATATGGTGCCATCAAAAGTATTAATAATAGAGAAGTTACCTTTAACCCCAAATGGCAAAGTGGATAAAAAGCAACTGCATGCGGAGCCTCTTGATGTTGATGTAGCTACTGAATATGTTGCTCCATGTACTGAATTGGAAAAGAAACTCTGTGAGATTTGGCAACAGCTATTGGGTATAGAGCAGGTGGGCATACTTGATAACTTTTTCACGATAGGTGGGCACTCATTAACGGCCGTACGATTTGTGGGCTATTTAAAAGATGAAATGTCGTTAAATATTTCGGTAAGAGACATTTTTACTTACCCAACAATCAAAGAGTTGGCGTATTACGCTGAGTCAGCTTTGACAACAACTTCAAGTATAAAAGAGCTGCTTTTGGCAAGCGAAGATATGGAAGACATGGAGGAATTTGAATTATGAATGTATCACAGCTTGTAGCTCAACTTGCACAGCAAGGAGTGTTTTTATCATTACAAGACAATCAGTTGAAGTGTCGAGCGAAAAAAGGTGCGCTAACCGATGAGATAAAATCTGAACTGGCGTCAAGAAAAGCCGAGATTTTAGCCTTTTTACAAGTAAGTGAAACACGTAAAGTGGTTGATTTACAAAAAAGAGCAGATCAATCGGTTATACCTGTTTCGTTTGGTCAAGAAAGGTTGTGGTTTGTAGACAAGCTGGAAAATAGTAGCATTCAATATCATATGCCAAGTGCTTTTTTGCTCAATGGGCACTTGGACCTTAAGGCGTTTGATGATGCGATGAATATGATTGTTCAACGTCATCAAGTGCTCAGATGTAATTTTAAAGAGGATAATGGGTATCCTCAAATTGAGTTAAACGAAGTGCCAGCACAGTTAACTCAATTTCATGATTTATCACATGTCCACCCAGAGAAACAAAATGAGCATCTAAGAACACTCATAGAGCAAGATGTGATCACCGAGTTTGACTTTGAAAAAGACTGCTTTTTACGAGTTCAGTTGGTAAAGTTATCTGAGCGTCAGCATGGCGTATTATTAAATATTCACCATATAGCTTCTGATGGTTGGTCGATTGGTGTTTTAATCAATGAATTTAGTGCTTTATATGGAGCATATAGCCAAGGTTTAAATAGTCCACTAGAGCCACTGCCAATACAATATGCTGACTATGCTCATTGGCAACGAGAAAACTTAAAAGATCACATGTTGGAGTCAGAGTTGGGCTACTGGCAAAGTGCTTTGAAAGGGTTACCTGAACAGCATAGCCTACCATTAGATCATCATAGGCCACCAATACAGACGTTTGTTGGCCAACAGCATCGATTAGTCATACCAAAACCAGTAAAAAAGGCGCTTGAAAGAGTGTGCCAAGAACAGCAAGTGACACTCTTTATTTTGCTACAAACTGCGTTTGCCACTTTGCTTTCCCGCTTTAGTGATGAAGCTGATATTGTTATGGGAACACCTGTGGCGGGGCGTCACATCCCTTCACTTGAAAAACTGATAGGCTTTTTTGTTAATACACTAGTGCTAAGAACATATGTCAATGACCAGATAACTTTCAGGGAATTATTACAAAAAATAAACAGCATATTTTGGATGGGTTTCAGCATCAACAAATACCATTTGAATCGCTTGTTGAGCTCTTGCAGCCTGCTCGAAACCTCAGCCATAGCCCGCTATTTCAAATATTATTTGTATTACAAAATAGCGAACAGGGTGAGCTTAGCTTACCCAACCTATCATTACAGCAACTTGATATTGCATTGGATGATAACAACCCTGTTAAATATGATATTGAACTGTATGTCAGTGAATCGGCTGAAGAGCTAATAGTTAACTGGCAGTTTAACTCATCACTTTTTGAAAAGCCTACAATAGAGCGCTTATCGCAAAGCTTT
>NZ_ARPN01000014.1:0-38753 GCF_054966645.1 Pseudoalteromonas sp. SANK 73390 | reverse complement strand
CAGTTGCTCATTTTGAGTAATGAAAGCCTTTGATTTGAACAAAATTCATACCTCAAAGATAAACAGACCCTAATTAATTAAAAACTGTAACTGACACTAAATTTAATACTACGGGGCATAATATAACGCCCGTTTGGTGCATTTACATTACGAGGGTCGCCCTCTGTAATACCTTGTTCACCGGTTAAGTTATCAGCTGCTAATTGCAGCTTTATCCCTTCAGCAGGCTCTATGATTAAGCCAACATCCAGTTTCTCATAACCCTCAAGTACAACGGTATTTTCATTGTTACCGTAACGTTCATCTACTGCTGAAAACGTACCGTAAACGGTCGCAAACATACCAGCAAGCTCAAAGTCATAGCTTGGTGAAATACGCAGTTGCCAGCTAGGCTGTCGTTGACTGTCATTACCGATATTGGTTGGGCTTTGTGTAATTTCAGCCTCTTGTAAAGTGGCATTTAAGTTTACTGATAAGCCTGAACCGTGATTGTAGTTGTAATCAAGCTCTAAACCTAAGGCCTCATTGGTTAAAATCTCTGCCGGCGCACCGGGTTGGCGAACAAAGGTATCGCCTTTTACTTGATTACTGAATACGGTGGCGAAAAAATCAGTATTGTCGCTCATGTACTTATAACCAAGCTCTGTTTGGGTTACTTCTTTAAGTAGTGGATCACCAGATTGGTAAGTTTCATAGTTATCTCTAAAGTCATCAAAGTAAGGCATTTTGTAGCCTTTGTTGATACGGGCAAACACCCCCATGTCATCAGCTAGTTTGTAATCTGCTCCGATAGTCCAAGATGTTTTTCTTTGGCTGTAATCAACGATTTTATCAATCGTGCTATTTAAGTCTTCATCAACGGAATAATTTACTTCGTGGCGCTCAGAGCGCAGCCCTATATCTATCGTTAACGTATTGCTTGCCTTGTAACTTTGAGTCGTATAAAACGCGAGGGTTTTTGCATCCCCCGTACTGTTGATGTCGTAATTCCATGCGCACCCTGCAACGCTTGAGTTACATGCAATACCATCAAGCATTTCACCACCTGGTGCTAATACGTAATAGGCTGCGTTGCCTAAGCTCCACCAATCTTTGGCCGATGTAGATGCGCTGAATATACCAAATGCGCTTTCTAGCTGGCCAAATGCTTTGCTAAACGCTAAATCATTTGTAAAAGACTCTATGTCTTTTAATACAACCCAGCGACCCATGCTTTGCACTGGTGTGTTGGCTGAATACGTTGTGCCAGTCACCGCGCCTTTAGCATTGTTGCTATCGTCAGCAATGGCGGATAACAACATGGCTGAGCCCGCGGGCACAAGTCCATAGGTATTTGCATCCCCTTGAGTTAAATTAAAACGGTCTATAAAGTGCCAACCATTGTTTAGCTCTAGTTTGATGCTACCACCTGATACATGACCTTTCCAGCCTCTGCCTTGTCCTAAGTCAATTTGCATTGCCTCCCCACTATCTCCGGCATAAATCGTTGCTTGGCGGTTAAGTGTACCTAGTTGTGTATATTCAGCGTCAACCCCGTCAATATTAAGGGGGGTGGGGAGATACCAAGCACCTGTATCGTCAGTTTGTCGGGTATATAAATTTATTTCGCCATTGTCTAACTCTTTAGTTAGGTTGATGGTAAATTGTTGACCACGTTCAGATGTAAAGCCAGCATCGCGAATACCTGAAGAGCGCTTGATGTAGCCGCCAATCATGTAATATAAATCGTCGTTTAGTGCGCCACTGAGTACAGAGTCAAGACGTTGTAGTCCATAATCACTGGTGGTGTATTTGAATGTACCTTCTGTATCTTCAGTACCACGTTTAAGCTGAAAGTTGGTCGTTAAACCGGGTTGACCATTTGATACTACAGGGTTTGGACCACCTCGTAATGCTTCCATCATGCTGATGGTTTCGTCTAAACGAAAAATTGACGAATTCTCTAAAAATGACAGCGTAGGGGCAGGGTAAACAGGTGAACCTTGTAAGCTCACGGTCAAGAAGGGGGCATCTCCACCACCAGGAAAACCACGCACAAACACGTTTGCACCCGACTCACCACCTGAACTTTCTACCCAAACTCCCGGTACTGCTTTTAATAAATCTGCAGTGCTCTTTGGTGCGAGTTTATCGATTTTTACTGCGTCGATATTGGTTACAGCAAAGCCGGCATCAATTTTTCTTATCCCGCGATCGCCTGCGGTACCTGATACGACGATAGTTTCGACTTTTTGTTTTTTGCTTTGATGGTCTTTTGCTATCGTTTGATTACTCAAAATTGCAGCAATGGCTGAAGCGAGCAACGAGTATTGCTTGAGTTTGCGCATGGTTAAGCCCTTTTTGTTGTCATATGGTTGATATTATTGAGTTGCGCCACTCCCAGAACATCGCTCGTTACGCAATGTTTGTAACCCAACAGTGGGGAGTTTGCAGATGGCACTGAAAATAAAATAGAGGTCATTGCAAACGTTTGCAATGATTTTTATGCAACTTTTTATCAATGCCCTGTTTTGGTACTTTTGGGTATAATGACAATAAAATAGCGTGAGTGGTTTTGTAATGTGCTATTTTCTCAAGGGTTTTGTATTTTATATATTAGATAAAGGGTTCGCTGTGGCGAAAAAAAAATTAAAATTAGCTGACTTAGCAAAACTTGCGGGGGTATCAACCTCAACGGCATCCCGTGCGCTTAATAACAACCCTGTTATAAAACAAGCAACCAGAGAGCATATACAGCAGCTCGCCAAGACGCACAATTTTAGCCTTAATACAGCAGCCAGTCGCTTAAGGTTACAAAAAACTAAAGTCATTGCGGTAGTGATTAATTTAGAGGCTAATACAGAGCAGTCTATTGATGACCCATTTTTATTGAAAGTTGTTAGTGATATAAATCAGGCAGTTAACCGAAAAGGATATGAGCTTTTACTCTCTAATTCTTACATGGCTGGTGATGATTGGCATGGTTATTTTATTGATGGTCGACGCGCTGATGGCTTGATAGTCGTGGGTCAAGGTAAGCAGCAAAGCCGAATTGATTTGGCTGCTAAGCTGGGTGCACCATTGGTTGTGTGGGGCGATCCTAAAACTCCCAGCGAGTACCCGATTGTTGGCAGTGATAATTACCTTGGGGGTTTACAAGCAACCGAACATTTAATTGCTAAAGGTGCAACTAAGCTATTGTTTTTAGGAGACCCAGGTCATGCAGAGATCGGCGAGCGTTATCGGGGTTTTAATACTGCGATAGGCCACTCAAGACTAGTTACTAAGCCACAAACGATAAAAATAGATATTACTAGTCACGCCGCTTACAACGCGATTAATCAGTTGCTACGGGATAAGGGGCTTAATTTTGACGGTATATTTGCATGCAGTGATATGGTCGCACTAGGAGCTTTAAAAGCGCTTAAAGAGCGTTATGTTAGTGTGCCCAATGATGTTCGCCTCGTTGGTTTTGATGATATTGCGATGGCAGATGTAAGTCATCCCTCACTTACTACGATTAAACAAAACACCCACTTGGCTGCAAAAATGTTGGTTGATAAACTGCTTGCCCAATTAAATAAAGAAGAAGTTGAGTCTCAAGAAATTGCGATTGAGTTGTGCTGTCGCCAATCTAGTTGATAGTGAAATTTTAATAATTAAAATTTGATTAAATCGCATTGCAAACGATTGCAAAATAATTATTGCAAGGCTAGACTGAGAGGTATTCCAAGTTAACGAGTTCAGCTTATGACGGATGCAACTAATACACTAACTAATGCATCGAGAGCGCGTATTATTTTGGCTATGATGGCCTGTTACTTCTTATTTGCAGTTTTGCTCAATAGTGTGGGAACTGTAATTTTACAGTCAATAAACAGTTTTGCTGTTACCAAAACACAAGCTGCAAGTTTGGAGGGGTTTAAAGACCTCTCTATTGCTATTATGTCTTTTTTCGTCGCATCAATGATCCCACGTATTGGTTATAAACTGGCATTGTTAGGTGCATTAGCAGCAGTGCTGTGTATATGTTTAGTTACGCCGCAGTTAGGGCAGTTTTACGCATTTAAATTGTTATTTGCGATAGTAGGCTGTGCATTTGCGGTGGTAAAAATCAGTGTATATGCCCTTGTTGGGCAACTAACTGACTCGCCTTCGTCGCACTCGGCTTTATTAAACACCATTGAAGGGGTGTTTATGGTTGGTGTGCTCAGTGGTTATTGGATATTTAGCTTTTTTATAACGAGCGAGCCGACTTCTATTGAGTGGCTTAATGTTTATTACATTCTGGCGTTACTCAGTTTGGTGTGCTTGCTCATTATTGTATGGGCTCCTATCAAAAAACAACATGTTCCATCAACTAGCAGTGTTGTAAGCGAATTTACTGCCATGCTTAAACTTAGTTATCAGCCACTGGTTTTGGTTTTTATTATATCTGCATTTTTATATGTATTAATTGAGCAAGGTGTTGGCACATGGTTGCCCACTTTTAATAACCAAATCCTGCATTTACCCGTTGATGTAAGTGTGCAGCTAACAAGTATTTTTGCAGCAAGTTTAGCTATTGGCCGGTTATTAGCTGGGCAGGTTTTAAAGTATTGCCATTGGTATGTGTTATTGAACATTTGCTTGTTGACGATGGGTATACTTATTTTACTTACCTTGCCGTTAACACAAAACGTGCCGCAACAAGTAGTAAATACCATTTTTGATGCGCCTTTAGCTGCTTACTTAATGCCATTGCTAGGCCTGTTTATGGCACCAATTTATCCTGTATTGAACTCAGTTATTTTAACTAGCTTGGCAAAGCACCAACACGCGTCAATGACTGGGATGATTGTTATCTTTTCCGCATTAGGTGGTACTACAGGGTCTATTTTAACGGGTTATATTTTTCAACATTTTAGTGGCCAACATGCATTTTACAGTGCTTTAGGACCGCTTTGTTTGCTCGTTATTACGGTGTTTTTATTCAAGCAACGCAGCGCATCAGCGCCAACGGATAGAGTCTAGAGGTTAAAATGAAATTTGAATACTGTACCTTGTTTAAGGATGTACAGCTAAGTGGCCTTTATCACGATAGTAAAACCTTTGCTGATGCCATACCTAGAGTGAGTTGGGCCAATGCGCAGCAGGCATACGAACAAGCAACAATACCGATGACTAATGAGTTATTAAGGCAATTTGTTAAGCAACATTTTTTGTTTGCTCCTCAGCCTGAATTGCAAGCAATGAGCAACGTAAAAACAGTGCAAGAATATATCAATGCATTGTGGCCAAAGTTACAGCGCTCAGGCTTTAATGCGACTAATAACTCACTATTGGTGCTAGGGCATGATTATGTGGTGCCCGGTGGGCGTTTTAATGAAATTTATTACTGGGATAGCTACTTTACAGCCTTAGGTCTTGAGGATAACGGCAATATAGCCTTAATAGAGGCCATGGTTGATAACTTTGTGAGCTTAATTGATCGTTTTGGTTGTGTGCCAAATGGCAATCGTTCTTATTACACAAGTCGCTCTCAACCTCCGGTACTCGCGTTAATGGTTAATTTGTTGATGCCATACAAAAAGTCCGATATTAAGTGGCTTAAACGCATGACGCGAGCAATGCAACATGAGCATGCATTTTGGCACCAAGGTGAGGCGTTTTTAAGTGAAAAAGTGCCTGCCCATGGGCGCGTAGTTAGGCTTGCCAATGGTATGCAACTTAATCGCTACTGGGACGATAAAGCAGAACCTAGACCGGAATCTTATGCTGAAGATATCGCCGATGCTCAGCAATTACCAGCCAATTTGCGAGAAGATTTTTTTAGAAATATTCGTGCTGCATGTGAATCGGGTTGGGATTTTAGTGCTCGATGGCTTGACGATGATAGTCGCTTGTTAAGTATTAATACGACCAACCGCATTCCTGTTGATTTAAATGCATTGCTTTATGAGCTTGAGCAAACGCTAAGCGACTGCTTAACTATGGTTGATGAAATTAGTCAGGCACAAGTATTTGCAAAGCGTGCAAGTGCGCGTAAATTAGCGATTGTTAAATGGCTCTGGAGTGAACACCAGCAGTGGTTTTGCGATTTTGATTTAACAAAAGGACAACTTTCTTCGGTATTAAGTTTGGCAGGCTGTGTGCCATTATTTAGTGGAATTGCCAGTGATCAGCAAGCAAAATTGATTGGCAAAAAGCTTCGGGAGGAATTTTTACGCGCTGGTGGTTTAGTGAGTTGTTTAAGCAAAACAACTCAGCAGTGGGACTCTCCCAACGGCTGGGCACCTTTACAATGGTTTGCAATTAGTGGCTTGCGTGATTATGGTCAGTTAGATTTGGCACGAGAAATAGCCCATCGGTGGTTAACTATGCTAGAGCAAGACTTTGCGATACGCGGGTGCTTATTAGAGAAGTACAATGTGTGCGAACCAAACAAAACAGCAGGGGGTGGGGAATATCAAGTACAGCAAGGCTTTGGCTGGACTAATGGGGTAACAAGTCGACTTCACACTTTATTTGGTTAAGCAAATGGTAAGGAATAGCAGTTGCTGCTTTTTTCGAAACAAATGAGCTTCTACAGCTATGCTGTTCGTTCACACATTTATAGTGTCATTAGTTTATTTTAAAAATGAGCAAAGTTAAAAGGCCCGTCTATAATCAGCTTTAGCGTCTTTTTTTGGAGCTTACTATGAATCGATTTCTGCTATTTTTGTGTCTCTTTTTTATCCCTACTCATTCTTATGCGAATAATGTCAACAATTGGCAGTGGCAAGAAGCTGCTGCTAAATTGCAAAACCAAGCTGACTATTTGCAGTTATACAAGCTTGACATTAAACAAGTAACAGCAGATTTTATGACCCTTGCTAGTGAGCGCCAAAACTTGCGAATTAGCATGCCCGATGGTAAAGGGGGATTTGTTGATTATGTGATACGGCATGACTCTATCATGGCGCCACAGTTACAGGCGAAGTATCCAATGATCCGCAGCTTTTCTGGCTATCAGGTAGATGCCAGCCATAATACTGGGCGCTTTGATATTGGTCCAAATGGTTTTTTCGCTTTTTATCAAGTTCATAACCATGCTTTATATTTAGACCCTATCGAGGGGTATTATAAGCTCTATCAAAAAACGACTAATGATTTACCATGGCACGATGAAGTACTGACGGTATCGCAAAGTAACATGCCTCTTGGGGATGGTCATCGTAGAGGGCCGCTCATTGGTGATGGGGGAGCTGTTGAAGTAGTCACCTATAGGTTGGCAGTAACCACCAGCGATGAATATACCTCTTTTTATGGGGGTAAAACCCAAGCGCTGAACGGTATTGTTACGACTATTAATCGAGTAAACCAAATATATCAAACAGATATAGCCGTCAAACTTGAGTTGGTTGCTAACAACGATATTTTAATTTTTACTGAGAATGACCCCTATGATAACGGCAACCTAGATGACACATTATCGCAAGTGCAAAGTCAAATTGATACCTTGATCGGTACCAGTAACTATGATGTCGGGCATTTGATGGCGACCTCTGGTGCTGGCCTTGCTGCGCTAGGTGTTATATGCGCCGAAGGTGCAAAGGCACTCGGTATGACAGGAATAACAACGCCACAAGGTGATGCTTTTGATGTCGACTATGTTGCACATGAGTTGGGGCATCAATTTGGTGCAAACCATACATACAACGGCTCTGATGCGTCATGCACTACGCGAGTGGCAGAGTCAGCCTATGAACCAGGCAGTGGCATTACTATCATGGCGTATGCTGGTATCTGCGGTGATGAAAACTTAGCAAATAACTCAATTGCAATGTTTCACTCGCGTAGTATTGATGAAATACATACCCATCTTAGCCAAAGTTCTGGAGCTACCTGCGGTACGGTTGAAGATCAAGGTAATAAAGCACCAGTGGCTGATGCAAAGGCAGATCATACCATACCGATTAATACACCTTTTATGCTCACAGGCTCCGCAACTGACGAAAATAGCACCGACACACTTTCTTATGCTTGGGAGCAGCTAGATTTGGGGGCTGCTACCACAAATAGTACTGATCTAAAAGATAATGGTGAAGGTCCAATGTATAGGCCCTACTTACCAAGTTCATCTGCAACACGGTATTTTCCGTTATTGGCCGATGTGATTTCAGGACAGGTTACCAAAGGAGATGGATACCCAACGACAGATAGAACGATGACCTTTAGGCTTGTTGTTAGAGATGGTAAAGGAGGAGTAAGTTTTGATACCGCGAGTGTAACAACAGTGGCGGCGGCAGGGCCTTTTGCTATAACTTCGCCAGATGAAAGCACTACCGCAGGTGGGAACAATACCATCACAGTAATGTGGAATATTGCTAATACCAATCAAGCGCCTGTTTCTTGTAGTAATGTTGATATTATGCAAACTAACAGCGATGCTTCACAGACATCAATTTTATTGGCCAATACACCTAATGATGGTCAGCAACAGGTTTCTTTGTTGGGCAGTTCAAACAATAAAGCACGAGTGATGGTTAAGTGTGCGTCGAGTGTTTTTTATGCACTTTCAACAGAGTTTGACCTAGCAACTACCTTATCTGTGACTGCTCAACAAACCATTACAGTTGCCGAAGATAGCAGTTTAACTTTACTTCCATCACTGTTTTCTGTGGTAAATCAGCAAGCAGGCTCGCAACTAACCCTGAGTGTAAATTCTGGTAGTAATTACACGTTTGTTGGTAATGTTATTACGCCAGCAAGTAATTTTGTTGGAGAGCTTAGCGTGAATATTAGCCTAACGGATGGTACTACGACGGCAAATTACCCTGCAAAAGTTAATGTGTCGGCCGTTAATGATGCACCTGAAGTTATTGCACAGCAAACTTTGATGGTTAATGAAGATGAAAGTATTACTTTGGGTGTTGCGCAATTTGAGGTGGTGGATGTAGATAGTAGTACGTTTACTTTGGCCGTTGAAGCTGGCGAAAATTACAGCTTAGAAGCTAATGTAGTGCGACCAGATGACAACTATAACGGATTGCTACAAGTGCCTGTCACAGTCACAGATCAACTGGGTGCAAGTGCGAGTTTTACAGCACAAATAACGGTCACACCTGTCAATGATGCGCCACTTGCAAATAATGATTCAGTTAGTGCAATATCAGGGGCCACAACAGTCTTTGATGTATTAAGTAACGACACCGATATTGATGGCGATACCCTGTCTTTGGGTGAGTTACTTTATGAAGGCACCGGGACAGCGAGCATTTCGGGTAATATGATCAGTTATCAGTCAGCCGATGGCTTTAGTGGTCAAGAATTGATAGTTTATACGCTGACAGATGCTAGTGGTGAAATGGCACAAGCAACAGTAACAATTGATGTTCAAGCTCAGCCTGTGGTAGTAACACCACCAACACCTCAACCTCCAGCGAGTGACCTAGACAGTGGTTCCAGCGGTGGTGGCTCGTTTGGGTTATGGCTATATATGTTATCTCTATCTTTGTTGTTGATTAGGCGAGTTGGAAGAGGTATTTCGTATGCATAGTTTGTTTATGAGTCTGTTTTTTGTGCTTGCTTTAACAAGCTGTAAAACGATGATAGATGAGCAAGATAGCAAATTGACACCGTTAGTAAATGCGAATCAGCCTTTGCAGTGGTTTATTGACAATCCGGTTGAGCAAGTAATAGCGGCACATGAGAAAGCTCAAACCTTTGGGTTGATAGCACTTAATAGACGAGGTCATTTTTATCCTAAAATTGGTATGTCAAAAGGTCCTTTGATTTTAAAATCAGGTTGCCAAACTTGGTTAGTCTCAGCGTCAAACGACGTTGTAAGTAATGAGTCTGAGCGAGAAAAAATGGCGAACCTTCAAGGCTTCGCTGCAAAGTTCAATATGAGTATGGAGTCTAGGTGTTTACCATAAGCCCCTAGGGAATACTGTTTTACAGCACTGAGTTGATGGTTTAAGCAAAGTAGGTGCTGCTCCGCAGTGGCCGCTCCGCAGTGGCTACTCCGCTGCGGAGCGGCCTCATAGAATAGTTACTCTATGAGTTTGGCCAATAATGCTGAATAAGTCGTCAACTCTCTGAGCTCAACAAATTTCATACCTCAAAGTTAAACTGTTCCTAGGCAATCAAACAACCAGCATTAACCTGGTTGTTTGTATTTTAAAATAGTGATTTGGTGGTTTAGTCAAGGCAGAGGCAGCCCCGCATTAGTTGATACTCATCTGCAAATTGAGTCGCAAACCACACAGAGTTAAATTATAAGCACGAGCACAAATAGTGGAAAAGGCATTATACCGTTTCCCTTAAAATTAAAGAGCTTTTTTAGGTGGCAAAGCGACGTTAGCAAATATCAATCCCGCTAATAAAGACATAAAAATTAAAAAGGTCTGCTGACCAATATGATCGGCATGAACAAAGCTTTGTCCTTCAATCAGAGAGTTTAAACCTATGTAAGTTTTAGAACCTGGAACTAGTACAATTAAGCCTTGCATAGCGACAATAGACGCTGGAGCATTAACAATTCGATTGAACAAATTACTAAATACACCCACTGCAAAAGCGCCCACAAATGCACCAATTGAATAGTCAAAGTACATGGCGGCACTAATGCTTGCAGCATAAGCTATAAACCCTGAAGCGATAGACCAACTGGCATGTTTTAGCTTGGTTCTAAAAATTATGATTAGACTGTTACATAACAACAAAATTGCCAACCAAGCTGTCCATTTTGGTAGCGGCGTAGGTTGCACGAAATCTGTAATACCAAACAATGAAAAACCAATACTAATACCTAAAAAAGCGCCAAAATACAGCTTGAATAATAGCATTAGCGCGTCCATTACACGCGCGGTGCCAGACACCAAATGACGTGATGAAAGCTCAGCAAATGCCAATGCCAAAGCAAGGCCAGGAATAAATACAATAATGGCGGATAAAATGACCAATCGAATGTTGATACTTGGGTCAACATAACTACTGACTGCACATGCTCCAATGGCTGCAGCGATTGCTACTAATGGTTCTAGCATGTGGGTAACTCGTTTAGAGCGTGCTGACCAAAGTACAAACATAAATACCAAAATCGACAGTAAACCAGACCACAATACGTCATTCCAGCTCGTGCCCATTAGCATCGCAAAAGCAGCACCGGAGACGGCAAATGCAAACCCTGTCATGAGTTTACTGTATGGCGCTTTTTGCTCACTAATAACATCTAAGTCAGCGTCAGCTTGCTCAATGGTTAGTTCGCCTAATAGCACTTTATTAACGACATCATCGGTATCTGCTAACGAGCCTAAATCGTGATCGCCCGGGTCGACACGCGCTACATGGGTATATTCTTCTTCATGTCCTTCAGTCCAAATTACAAAGGTAACTGAGGTAGGCGACATGACGAACGACGATTTTAAGTCTAAGTGCGTTGCTACTTCCATGAGATGCGCCTCTAGCCGGTAGGCGGGCGTACCATATTTATGTAACATCTTACCAAGCTTAACAAGAAACTTGCGCTTTTGGGTGAAAGTGGCTGTGTTCAACTGCGTGAAACCTAAAATTAAATAATGGCCATATACCTACTAACCAAAACGACAGTAGGTGATACATGTAGCGATTGGAATTGTTGCGCATTCTAATCGCTTTCATTGCAAAGTCTAGGCTATTTAACGACTTTTATTGACATTTTTTGCTGCAATCCACTGCGCCATATATTGTGTGCTGCGCATAGTGTGGTGTTTGAGCATTTGACCCATAAAATTATCTTGTCTGTGGGAGTGTAGGTTATTGATAATATTTACGAGTTTTTGTAGCAATCGTTGTTCAAGAATGGATTTATTATAAACAGTGTTTAAGACTTTTTCTGCTGCGTATTGAGCTTGCGCATATGTTTGCTGATTGTGGTAAAGCTCTATTGCTGCATCAGCAAAGCTTTGTGCGTCATTAGCAATGTGGCCAGGCCATGGTAAATTTAAATGCATGCCTTCTGCACCTATATCCGTTGTTACACTGGGCGTTTTAGTGATCATTGCTTCAAGCAGCTTACCTTTTATACCAGCACCAAATCGCAGCGGTGCAAGGCATACTCTGGCATTTTTCATGACTTCCAGTGCATCTTCAGTCCAACCTTTTATATAAAAGCCGGTTTTTGGGTTTGATAATGCTGTTGCTTTTGGTGGTGGGTATGAGCCGTAAATATGCAATTGAGCATGAGGCAGTTGTTTGCGTATCAAAGGCCAAATTTCTTGTAAATATAAGACAGCATCCCAGTTTGGGGCATGGCGAAAGTTACCAATCGTCATAAAATGTTGGCGTTTTTCAAAACAAGGGACGTGATTTGGCAATTTCTCTAGGTTAACCATAAATGGTAAATGATGTAGCAGAGCAGGGTCGACTTTGTACGTATTAGTGAGCAAGTCCATTTCATGGCTCGAAATAATAAGACTGATATCACAGCGCAAAATGGCGGCAACTTCACGTTTAGCGAGATCGGAATGTAAATCGGCTTGGTTTAGCTCGCGTTTAGCTCGATGGGCTTCATGACGTGCATTACGCAAGCATTGTAAGTCTTCAGTATCTAATATTTTCAAAGCATGAGGTGCATATTTATCTACGCGCCAACCAAATTGCTCCTCCATCATAAAGCGGTCGAACATCACAATATCAGGCTGCAAGGTTTGTATGTAATCATCAAAGCTTGAGCAATTTAATTGAATACTTTGGCTGGTAATCCCGTGCACTGACAAGTTGACCATATGCTCGGTCGGTTGAGCTGGGCTGGCAAACTCTATTTTCCATTGCTGGCCTTTGAAAAATCGCAACAGTGACATCATATGACTACCTGCGGCAGAAGAGTTAGGTTCAGGCCAAACGAAACCAATCACTAAAATTTTTTTACACACGATGATGATTCTCTAATTTACTAAGATACACCTACCTGTGTACTTAAGACTGTTTAAAATAAAAGTTCTCATTGAATAGACTGGGTATTTGCTAGAGTACAGCCTGCTTTATCTGTTTTAGCTTCTTTGAAGGGGTTATTTATCAAGGCAGCGGTTCAAAGCTCTATTCTAACGTAAACTAGCGAGCTGAAAAAGTGTTTACTTTAGCTAAAAAAGTCAAAGAAGCTGAATTTTTTGATATTTAAGTATACTATGTAGCGTTAATTAATTCGGTTAAAATTCAGTTAGGACGACAAAATAATGAAGCACATTATGCTGTTAGGAATCATTATTCTTTTGGTAATGCCAATGCTTGGTAATGCAGAGCAATCAGCTGGTTATCAAATACCCTCACCGGCACTGACCAAGCTTGTGGATGCTAAGCTTATTCCAACAAGTATTTTGAGTCATGATGGTAAATGGCTCGCTTTATTAGAGCGTAAAACAGTGGTGCCTTTAAGTGAGTTGAATCGCGCAGAGAAAGCACTGGCAGGTATCAAATTTAATCCAAACACATTTATGCGTAAATCTCGATATACTTATGTGTCGTTAGAGTTTAAACATATTGATACTGGGTCTGTTGTGCGCCCAGAAGGCATTCCAAGTAATGGTGTATTACGTGCTGTAAAGTGGTCGTCCAACAGTCAATTCTTAAGTTTTATTTTAGAGCAAGATAATGGAGCAACGCTTTGGGTGTATGACATTAAAGCACGTAAAACGAGGCAACTAACTCAATCAACGCTTAATGGCGTTGTCACAGAAGTACCTTATGAATGGTTACCAGATAGCAAAGCGATAGTGGTTAATTTTGCGGTTAATCATACACAGCCGTTTTTGCAGCCTAAAGGTCAATCTATGGTCCCTATCATCCAGCAAAGTACAGGTGAAAAAGCGCCAGCCAGAACCTATCAAAATTTATTGAAAAGCCCATTTGATGAAGCTGAATTTAAATTCTTTGCACAAGGCCAGTTGGCAAAAATACCCCTCAACACCTCAGCAAAAGCAATTGGTAAACCTACTTTAATTAAGTCATTTAGTGTATCGCCAGATTCGACTAGTTTGATTGTTGGCATGATTGCACAGCCATTTTCTTATCAGGTACCATATGAGCGATTTGCCAGTGTTTGGCAGGTGTGGGGCATGACGGGGTTTGCTTTATATGAGCTGGCAAGGCAGCCTCTTGCTGATAATATCCCACAAGGCTTTGATAGTGTGCGAACCGGACCGCGAGAGTTTCAATGGCGAGCGGACGCAGGCGCAACGGTTATTTGGGCACATGCTCAAGATAATGGAGATATGAAAAATGAGGTGGCACATCATGATTATTTGTATTCAATTAGTGCGCCTTTTAAGAGAGCCCCTGAGCTGTTTGCTAAAGTTGAAAATCGTTTTACATCAATCGCATGGGCAAATGATGAAGTTGCTTTGCTTAGCGAGTGGCGATTTAGTGACCGCAGCGTCCGTACCTCTGTGATCACTCCGCGCGCCGCAGATAACAATCGTGTGGTATTTTCACAGCGAAGTTATAACGATGCCTACAAAAATCCGGGTAGGTTTGTTTATACACGTAGTGATTTGGGCTCCAAAGTACTCAAATTAGTGGGTGATCGTTATTTGTTTTTACACGGTAAAGGTGCATCAAGTGAGGGGAGTCGACCGTTTTTAGACCGCTACGATATTAAAACAAATAGCCAAACACGTATTTGGCAGTCACAAGCGCCTTATTATGAGCAAGTAAAAGGGCTATTAGATGATGAAGGCATGCGTTTTGTCACTATTCGTGAATCGAAAACTGAGCAACCTAACTTTTTTATTCGTGATTTAAATTTTGATACTGTCACTCAGCTAACCCGCTTTACTCATCCTTATCCTGAATTTGAGGGCGTTAAAAAAGAGCAGCTCAAATATATGCGAGATGACGGCGTTGAGTTAACTGGTAACTTATATTTACCCGCTGGTTACGATGTAACACAAGGCCCAATTCCTGTGTTGATGTGGGCTTACCCACTTGAATATAAAGATAAAAGCGTTGCTTCTCAGGTTCGAGAATCGCCTTATGAATTTTCTTATTTTGGATATTGGGGCCCCATGCCCTATTTGGCAAAAGGTATTGCTGTGTTTGATGACCCTAAAATGCCGATTGTGGGCGAGGGGCGTGCGTTACCCAATGATAGTTTTAGGAAGCAACTTGTTGCAAGCGCCAAAGCCGCTGTTGATGTGCTCGTTAAAAAAGGCGTTGCAGATAAAAGTAAAATTGCAATAGCTGGGCATTCGTATGGTGCGTTTATGGTGGCAAATTTATTGGCACACTCAGATTTGTTTGTTGCGGGCATTGCTCGAAGTGGTGCCTACAATCGCAGTCTAACGCCCTTTGGCTTTCAAGGTGAAGAGCGAGACTTTTGGCAAGCTCAATCTGTTTACGCAAGTATGTCGCCATTTTTTCATGCTGATAAAATCAATGAACCCATGCTGATGATACATGGTCAAAATGATCCAAACTCGGGCACTTTCCCTATGCAGTCTGAGCGCATGTATGCAGCCTTAAAAGGCTTAGGTAAGCAAGCTCGTTTGGTAATGCTACCCAATGAAGAGCACGGTTATAAAGCGCGTGAAAGTATTTTGCATGTTTTATGGGAGCAAGAGCAATGGCTAGATCGTTATTTGTTTGCTCAGAAATTAATTGAGCAAACTCCAGAGCAGCAACGCAGCCCTGATGAACTCAATAATGTTCAGCCAAGTACAGGCTTGAATTAACAACGTGGCGTGGAGCAGGTTATTCGCAAAACTCGTTTTAGTGCTGGGAATTGCCTCAGCACTGATTTTATGCGGTTGGCTATTAACCTCTACAAACCAACTTGATGGCAACGTTGTTGTCCAAATAAAGGTTGTGCACACACAGATTGATAATGAAAAAAAGCAGGTTCAGCCACGATTAGCCAGTAATGCTCAGTTATTTTTGCATGAACTACAAAGCAAACCCTTGTTTATTTTAGTTTTTATATTTGCGCTGTTGTGTATCAGGCACTTGCCTTATAAGTCATTATTGTTTGTTAAACTGCTTCCTTGGTATTGTCTCTGTCACCCTCCGAGTAAGCTTAAGGTGTCTTTATGGCGAGATACCAATATACTCACCCGCCAAACAGCTCACTCATTATCACTTTAATTTGTATCTTAATTCAATTAACTCAATTAATTACAAATTAAAGGAAATCAAATGCGAACAACTCAATCAATTATAAGCATGATACTGTGTATTGTGTGTCTAATAATCGCCTCATTTAGCTATGCTGATACGGCTTTTTCAGCTGATAAACTTGTCAGTGAAGAGCGCTCAGCTGCTATTGAAAAAATCGCGGGCTTTATTAGTCAAAGTTATGTACTACCTGAGGTAGGAGAGCGTGTGGCACTCGCACTTTTAGAGGCGCAAAAAAAAGGGAAATTTAGCCATATAAACAGTAAAAAGCTGTTTATTGAGAAAGTCGGTGAATTTTTGCGCATTAAAAGTAAAGATGGTCATTTGGGCTTAACCCCAATGCGAAGTGACAAAAAGGTTACACACATTTTGCAAGAGTACGATGAAAAACGTATTAATAATTTTGCTTTTGAACAAGTTACAGTATTGCCCGGTAACATTGGGTACTTAAAATTTAATAAGTTTCACCCTGATGAACGAGCAAAGCAAGTAGCAAGCTATGCACTTAATTTTTTGAGTCATACTTCTAAGTTAGTGATTGACCTACGTGAATGTACAGGTGGCTCTATGGAATTAGTAGCCCATCTAATAAGCCACTTTGTAAAGGATAAAACACATCTTTGGGATATGTATGATAAAGACAAATTACTTCATCGTGTAAACAGTTACACGGTTACAGCTGAACCTTTGCTGTTAGACATACCTATCACAATTTTAACGAGTGAAAAGGTGATAAGTGCTGCAGAGTTCTTTACCTATACATTAAAGTACTTAAATCGTGCTCGGATAGTTGGAGTGAAAACGCAAGGGCTAGCCCATGCAACGGGCGTACGTCAGGTAAACGATTGGTTGGTGTTGCGATTACCCTTGATGCGTCCGGTTAACCCAGTTACTAAAACAAACTGGGAACAAGTAGGCGTAAAGCCTGATATCGTTATAGGAAAAGATCAAGCGCTGGCGTGGGCACTTGCTAATTAACAAGTTATATCCATTGCTGTGGCATATTGGTGTCGCAGCAATTTGCTAACGTTATTGGCTTGCTTTCCCACTTGATATAGAACTACCCACAGAAGCAATGATCACCATAAGGATAGCCAGCCACTGCCATATGCTCAACAGTTCGCCTAAAATGATTAGTCCTGCGACAGCAGCAATTGCAGGTTCTAGGCTCATCATAATGCTAAAGCCCTGTGCGGGCATGTTACGTAGCGCAACCATTTCTAGACTATAAGGCAATGCGCTGGACAAAACACCAATCATTATACCCAGCGGAATAAGCTCCCAGTTTAGGAGTGCAGTGCCTTGAGAAGCAACACCCAGCGGCACAACTGCGATGGCTGCGACACTCATACCCAGTGCAACCGTTGCACCTCCAGAACCTTGATTGCCTGTTTTCTTGCCAAATAAAATATACCCAGCCCAGCATGCGCCTGCAATTAATGCTAATGCAACCCCAATAGGGTCTAGTCCGTCATTGGCACTCATATCAGGCAAAAGTAATACGATGCCAAGCAGTGCAAATAAGACCCAAATATAATCACGTTTTCGTTTTGAAGCAAACAATGCCACCGCTAATGGTCCCGTAAATTCTAACGCTACACCAATACCCAGTGGAATACGTTCAATAGCATAGTAAAAGGTGATATTCATGCCACCTAGGCATAAGCCATAAATTAAAATAGGTGTTTTATTTGCAGGAATGTGTCGCCATGGCTGAAATACTAAGCACAAAATGAGCGCAGAAAAGCCAAGTCGATAAGCCGTAGTGCCTTCAGGGCCAACATGTGGAAATAGTTGCTTAGCAATTGAAGCACCTGATTGAATGGTGAGCATTGCAATCAACAAACACAGTACAGCAAACAAAAAGTCTCTATTAGCTAGCTTCATGCCATTTATTCTCACTTAAGCTGGTTGTACAAAAGGCGGCTAGTTTAAAGGTCAGTAGCCTTACCAGCAAGTTTTTGTATACATTATCCTATGATTTCACTTCGTCATTTCGGTTCATTTACATACAGTAACTATATTGCGATTTTATCGCTACCTATGCAGTTAATATTCTCTTAAAAAAGGAACTTATTCATTTAATTTATTTTAACTCTTTCTTTTTGACATTTGCAGGGAGTCCATATAAGCCCCTAGCAGTTGTATGAATTCTTACTATGGTAATCGTCTAGAAACTGATACCAAGCCTGCTGGTGCTTTTGCATCATTCGGTGTTTTTTTGAATCAAGGTGCGCCTGCATGTCAATTTGACTATGAAATGGACCCGCTCGACAAAAGCTACAATGATTATCTTCCAAATAGCTTGGTATGATCAGTTGCTTTTCTAGTGATGGGTTTGATTTGGCTGTGAACGCATAAGTTATACCGCTGGTATCTTTAACGTGTTTATCTCGCTCTACATTGCGAATTTTATAGCCAGAGAACTGCTTAATATTAAATGGATGCTGACCTATATATTGCATTTTAGAATTTATCATTAATGAGCCTTCTAAATCCCATTCGCAATATGGTTTTACATCTTTAGATGTTATGTAGCACAACATAGGACCGCTTGGGTCCAACGCAAAACGAAATGCATTATCGATAAATTGGCGCAGTAACGCTCTATTTAATGTGTTAACCGATGATGTAGAGTTATTAAAAGCTTGTTGATCCCCAAACGCAGGGATTAAAGGAAACTGAAAAACAACTAAATCAAACTTTTGACCGGCTAAGCGTTGCCAGCTAGCTAGCATTGTTACATCAAAACTCGGTAAGTAAGTGATGTTTGCGGCTTTAACTTGCTCAAGCGCATGCTGCTGATATTTACCCTCAATAGTTTGCTCGCTGTCGTAGGTGCTTGCGGTGACTTGACCTTCAGTTATTAGATTGTGTAACGCATACGAAAAACTTAAATCCCCATCGCCTACGGTTAATATTCGCCACTGCTTATCTAAAATCATAGAATTACATTAAAAATTAAAACGACAGTGAGTATATCATTTATTGTGCCAAGAAGGGCTGATGATACTCACCTCAAAGACCAACGCGCCTTTGTGAATTCAACGCAAAAATATTCAAATAGAGTGGTGCTGTTGCGTTTATCCAAAGTTCAAGTTAAATCGGCTTAGTTTCTTGATTTATCGCGATACATTTTTGCATCTGCTTGGCTAAGTATTTTATCGGGCTTTTGTTTTGCGTCAGTTTTAGTTTCACCTATGCTTGTACTTACTTGATATTCTTTGGTTTGTTTTGTTATGTCGGTGCGCAATTGAGTAAGTATTTCAGGGTTATCATTACTAAAAGCAACAAATTCATCACCGCCAATACGAAATACTGTGTCTGTTTTAAATTGCGAAGTTAAAGCGTGGGCGAAAAGTTTGAGCACCTTATCACCAATGTGATGGCCATATTCGTCGTTCGCTTGTTTAAAGTTATCCAAATCGAAGTAATAAAGCCATTGATATTGCTCACTCAGTTGGGTGAATTTATCAAAGCACGCTTTGCGATTGCCAAGTTTAGTGAGTGGGTCGTGGTGTGCTTCATAACGTAACTTGTCTTCTAGTTGTTGGCGTGCGGCGATCTCAAGGTTTAGTTTTGCAATGGTGGCTTTTTTTGAGGCCAGCAACAGTAGCATGCCATAACAAACCAGTATAAAGCCGACACTTTTTAGGGAGGTGTCTAACAACAAAATCGGCAGTAAGTTAAAGTCCATATAGCCATCAAATACATCTAAAAGTAACCCTAAACAGTAGAAAGACCAGCCATATATCAACGGTTTACTGTTCAGCTGGGCTGCCGCAAGCGTAACCACGGTTGCTGATAAACAGAACCAGAGTACTTCTTCTATGGTATCAAGCCCAATACTGCCTTGAGTGATAGCCCAAAACAAAAACAAGCCACCGATAGACCAGATAAATGCAATAACAAATTTTTGGATCATGGACCGGTTCATTAGCTTAAGGCTTTGTGGATATTTGTTAAGGTATAGCAGAAACTTTGCATTGTTTATATTCTTGCCAGCTCAATACTTTGTGCAATCATGAATAAATGACAAACAAACACCACAGAGGTGAGAATATACCGCATTTTATGATAATCCTTGTGATACTGCTGCCATGGTGGCATACCACGTTCGAATAATAATACGATTGGGAAGCTAATGGCTAAATAAATAAGCGTGCTTGTTGCTGAGGCAAAAACTAACAAGGGAAAGGGAACAACAACTAAAACAGCCATAATAGCGTGTGTGAAAGATTGCTCGCCAGCGCGCCACAGTGTGCCTGCCATAAATGCTAAAATCCCCATGCTATATAAGCTGAATGCTTCGATAGCTTGAACCGATGACCCCAATAGCAAAGGCCAAAATACACACGCCAAAAAAGGGAGTACGCCGTAATAGCTTAATTGGATGTGATTTAAAAATGGATGCATTGCGCTCTTAATCCTGTTTTTATAATAGTAAATGCGAGTATAACTCAGCCTACAACAATCATAATAATATCTATGAAAAACAAACGACAAAAGATCACTCATAAGTCAAAAATCACAGTTCAATCGTAAAAATTGATTAAACCAATCCAAACAATCTATTTTATTTTCCATCTCATTCTCATTACCTTAGTAGTCAAGCAAAACGAGCAGCACGGCGCTGCTTAAACTCAATATTCAATAAAACTAAGTAAGAGAGAAAACGATATGACTACTTCATTGATAAACACAAAAATTCAACCTTTCAATGCAACAGCTTACCATAACGGTGATTTTGTTGAGGTGAGTGAAAACGACTTACTAGGCAAATGGTCGATTGTATTTTTCTACCCAGCTGATTTTACCTTTGTGTGTCCAACTGAGCTAGGTGACGTAGCAGATCACTACGCACAGCTACAAGAGATGGGAGTAGAGGTATACTCAGTATCAACCGATACACACTTCACACACAAAGCTTGGCACGATGCGTCTGAGACGATTAAGAAAATTCAATTTCCAATGATTGGAGACCCAACAGGACGTATTACTCGTAACTTTGGTGTGATGATAGAAGAAGATGGCTTAGCACTGCGCGGCACATTTGTTATCAATCCTGAAGGTGAAATTAAAGTAGTAGAAACACATGACTTAGGCATTGGTCGCAGTGCGAAAGAACTACTTCGTAAAGTGCAAGCCGCTCAGTACATTGCAAGCCACGACGGTGAAGTATGCCCTGCATCTTGGCAGCCGGGCGAAGAAACTTTAGCACCTTCATTAGATTTAGTTGGCAAAATCTAAATCGTCATTTGGGGTGGCAAAAAGCCACCCTCAGCTGCCTTTTTATATCACTGTTGTTGTGAGGATGACCAATCATGTTAGACCAAAATATTAAAAACCAACTTAAAAGCCATTTCAGCGCCTTAAAAGACCCTGTAGAGCTGGTCATTGCAATTGATGACAGCAATAAGTCAAAGGAGCTGGAAAACTTAGCGAATGATTTAGCATCATTAAGTAAGCTAATTACTGTATCAAATAATCCAGATATCAGTGTGCGCAAACCCAGTATGCGAGTACATTCACCTGTTCGCAGCACTGATATTCAATTTGCTGGTGTACCTATGGGTCACGAATTTACTTCTTTGGTGCTGGCTGTTTTACAAACAGGTGGTCATTCAGCTAAAGCATCGGTAGATGAAATTGCACAAATAAAATCGCTGGATAGTGATTTAAACTTTGAAATATATATTTCTTTGAGTTGCCAAACTTGTCCGCAAGTGGTGCAAGCCTTGAACTTAATGGCAGCGCTTAATCCACAAATTAAAACCACTATGATAGATGGTGCTTTGTTTCAAGATGAAGTAAATGAGAGAAATGTATTAGCGGTTCCCGCTGTTTATTTAAATGGCGAGCTATTTTCTCAAGGTGCGCTAACACTCACTGATATTTTAAACAAAGTAGATGTTAATGCGTTTGCAAAACAAGCTCAAAAGCTTAATGAAAAAGACATATTCGATGTATTAGTTGTAGGAGGTGGGCCAGCGGGTGCCTCTGCGGCTGTATATGCAGCGCGAAAAGGGCTAAATACCGGCGTTGTCGCTGAGCGGTTTGGCGGCCAAGTGGCTGATACCATGAGCATTGAGAACTTTATTTCAGTTAAAGCCACTGAAGGCCCAAAGTTAGTTGCACAATTAGAAGAACACGTAAAGCAATATGACGTAGATGTTATGGCTGGGCAGCGCGCTGCAAAGCTCAGTACAGATAACTTGATTAATGTTGAGCTAGAAAGTGGCGCAACACTTAAAGCCAGAACCGTTATTTTGGCAACAGGCGCGCGTTGGAGAAATATGAACGTGCCAGGAGAGGCAGAATATAAAGGTCGCGGGGTTGCGTATTGCCCACACTGCGATGGCCCATTGTTTAAAGGTAAGCCTGTTGCTGTCATTGGTGGAGGTAACTCTGGCATTGAGGCTGCCATAGACTTAGCGAACATTGTTGAACACGTCACCGTGTTAGAGTTTGCCGATACTTTGCGCGCCGATGATGTACTGATTAAAAAAGCCAATAGCTTAAATAACATTACAATTATTAAAAATGCGCAAACCACAGAAGTGCTGGGAAATGGCAGCCGTGTTACTGGTTTGCGGTATATCGATAGAGTATCGCAGCAAAGTAATGAATTAACGCTTGCGGGCATTTTTGTGCAAATTGGTTTGGTGCCTAATACGGAGTTTTTAACTGACTCAGCCGTTACATTAACCCAATTTGGTGAAATTGATATAGACAATAAAGGAGCAACTTCATTGCCTGGCGTTTACGCCGCTGGTGATGCGACGACTGAGCCATTCAAACAAATTATTATTGCCATGGGCTCTGGTGCAACGGCAAGTTTAGGCGCATTTGATTACCTTATTCGCCATGCACAAGATGAAGAGCAAGCAGCATAACCTTATCATTGCATGCCAGCTTGTTAGGTAGCTGGCAACCCCCAGCAATGTAAAGCCATTTCATATTGAGGTGGCTTTTTTTATGATTTATGGCAAACGTAAAAATGCCAAGGCAAGCCTTGGCATTTTGTCTCATAAACTAGGGATCTAGTAGCATCACAATAGTAGACAACATAAATACGATTTAGTTCATTAAATAATTTCAGCTTCGGATAAGTGAGAGAGTCTAATAAATCGACTTTGACCATGCCCAGCGTTGGAGTGTTATGGATATATCGAGTGCTTAAGCGTGTCTTTAACTGTTGGTAATAAACGTCTGCTAACCGGCACTTTTTGATGATTGCTTAATGTTAGTTCATTGTTGTTTTCTTCTTGCAATTGATTGGATGACAGCGACACAACTTCATCAAGGTTTACTAAATATGAACGGTGAACACGTAGAAAGGTTTTAGGAAGTGTTTCTTCGAGTTGCTTAAGTGAACCACTGTATAATTTTTCTGATTTATCTATTAAATGTAATTCCACATAGTCTCTTGCTGCTTTACAGTAGGCAATGCTTGAAGTGCTCAAATAGTCTGTTTTTCCTGCGACGGAAATCTCTAGCTTACTTGGTGTTTTACCCTGAATATTTTGTTCTAGTTTATATTCAAGCTTTGCGAGCTTTGTTTGCTCTTTATACAACTGCAGTTGTTTGTTTTTAACTTCGCTTGCTTGTTGAATAAACAAATAGCAAACCAGTATACCAATGATCGCAAAGTGTGCTATCTCATGAAAACTGCTGACATCAATCACAATGGTTATGGCAACGAATAATTGAACAACCAACCAGCGTAGAATATTGGGGTCTTTGTTCTTTATCCAGTAATAAAAAAGCTGTAATAAGCTAAATAGTAAAGGGTTGAAAATACCCATAGTCGTTTTGTTGTCAAAGCCAGGTGCAAAAATTAAAGTTATTGAGGTAACGATAATCCCTGAATAAATCCAATGAACCGCATGCTTGCCAGCTAGTTTGTTAGAGCTATACACCAAAATGAGTATGCCAAACATAAATGATAAAGTGGTAATTGCGATTAGCCTTATATCATGCCATTGATAGGTGTAATCTATGAGTTTTCGAGATAGTTCTGCACCTAATTGTAATGTAGCCAAAAAACATAGAGCAGCAAAAATGCGATAAGTACCTACCGCTTGGTTGCCTAAACTTAAGGCTAAAAAATATAAAACGCCAACTAAAAACGCACCAATTAAAATAAGCCCAAACTCACTATAGTGCTGTATAAAACGTTTGGGCGAACCATATTGTCCTAAAGCAAAGATATGCATTGGATTATCAAGCGTAATAAGACTGTGATGGCCCGATAAATGAATGACTAGCTCATTTTTTGAGGGTCTAAGCAAATGGTAAGGTATGAAGAAAACACTGTCCATTTTTCCAGCTTTTTCTTGCAAGGTAGGGGCATCGGAGACTTGAGTATGAGAATTCGCAACACCGGGAAAACCATTTAAACCAAGGAAATGTTTGTTTAAATAAACTGCACTAGCTGCTTTACCTGAGATATAAAACCCATTAAGAGCTTTGAGTTCTTTCCCCCTGTTTGGTAAATCAAACTCGATTTTAATCCAAATATTTTTTAGCTGAGGATTTATTTCTCGTAAGGCTTGTTGTTTGCAATAAGGTGAGTCAAATGTGGGAGGGGAGTTATATACCGTTTTAAATTGGCAAACGGTAGCGAAATGATCAAAGGGTAAAAATATCAACGTGTTTTGTGCTTTGCAAAAGGAAGAAAAACCACAAAACACCATAAAAAGCGCCCAATACATCGGTGTGAATTTAATCATTTGATGGGTTTCCTAAATACCGTTTAGCGAAATACTACTACCGTTTAATGTGTAAGTCAGTGCTTTTAAACCTTTTAAAGAATATTGCTAGTGCTGAAAAAGAACTTAATGCTCAATTGCATAGTACGTTAATTGAGGAGTTACAGATGAAAATAAAAACAATAACACTGGTTGGATGTTTAAGTACATTTACTATGCAAACAAATGTATTTGCTGAGTCGCCATTACTTAAAAATGAGCAGAAAATTGAGTTTGTCACTAATAGTGGTGAAAAAACAGATGCTATTGAAGGTCACCTTATGGTGCCTGAAAACCGCAATAGCCCAAATAGCCGCATGATTAGAATAAACTATGTACGATTTACTGCTACAGGTAAAAGTAAAAGATCACCTATCGTTTATTTGTCTGGTGGTCCGGGAGGATCAGGTATTGCAACGGCTAAGTGGCGTCGTTTTCCTTTGTTTATGGCATTGAGAGAATATGGTGATGTAATCGCGTTTGAACAAAGAGGCACAGGGAGATCTGAGCAACCACAAAGATGTTCATCCAGTGTGAAAATTCCACTTGACGAACGGTTAAACAAGCGTGATTTTAAATCTAAATACATTTCAGCTGCCAATGAGTGCTTGAGGCTATGGGAGTCACAAGGTATTGATACCAGTGCTTATAATACTATTCAAAATGCGTATGATATTGATAGCTTACGAGTGCATTTACAAGCCGATAAGGTGTCGCTATGGGGGATCTCTTATGGTAGCCACCTTGCTCTAGCAGCAGTAAAACTGTTTGAAAACAAGTTAGACAAGGTGATCATTGCAAGTGCTGAGGGTTTGAATCAAACCGTTAAGTTACCTGCAATGACTGATCAGTACTTTAAAAATGTACAAGAAGTTATCGATCAACAAGCACTTAAAAGCACTGTACCAGACCTAACAGCATTAATGAAGCGGGTACATAGTAAGTTGGAAAAATCACCCATCATGCTAACAATACCGAGTAGAGATGGCTCTAAAACGAACATACTTTTTCAAAAACATCATATGAGAATGCTTGCAAGTATGATGATAGCCGATCCCAATCAGTATTTATCGATGTTAGTTCATATGTATCTTGAGATAGAAAAAGATAACACTGACTTATTAATGGGTATTTTACAGCGTGGTATATTTAAAGATGAAACGTTAAGTTTTAAATTAATGCCATTAGTAATGGATGTTGCTTCAGGTATCACCAGTAGTAAACTTAATCTTTTTAATCAACAAGTTAAAGATTCGTTGCTTGGAGATATGTTGAATTACCCAATGCCAATGCTCAATGAGTTTTCATCAGGCTTAGACCTTGGGGATGAATTTAGACAAGCACCGAAAAGTAGCGTACCTACATTACTTTTGACCGGAACGCTCGATGGCAGAACATATCCTCAAGAACAACTAGAGGCAGTCCGTGGGCTATCGAACTTAATCCAAGTAAAAGTAAAGTATGCGGGGCATAACTTATTTACGTCATCTGAAGAGGTGCTTGCTAGAATGAAAGCTTTTTTAGCAAATGAGAAGGTAGATCAGAGCACAATTGAGCTACCGCTTCCTGATTTAAGTTTAAAACAATAATTGTTAATTCTAACAGTGATAAAGGAGAGTATTTTTTAAAGAGGTACTCTTGTGACTATTGATTTCAGTGCTGAGCTTTCTGGTGAGGTGGTTTTCTTATATTTAATGCATCTTTTGAAGGCGAAACAAAAAAGTGTTGCTACGTTTGCATGCATTAATTTTTTAATATGTACCTTTTTTAAATTACCATACAGTTAACATGAAGAAAACTCCATTGCTTCGTTCATAAGTTAATTTTATGTTGTATTTTTAATCAATAAAGGAACATACAACATGTATAAACTAGTTTTATTTTTTTGTGCTTTGATAAGTACAGCGTCGTTTGCAAGCAGTGTCCCTGCAACTGATCATGCCATTGTGTACGAAGGGCGGGTTGTTAAACAATACGAGCAAGGGCAAGTGAGTATTAACTGGCCAGGAAGCAGTTTTAAAACAAAATTAATAGGTAAAAGCTTACACGTAACGCTCGTTGGTTTTGGTAATCAATTTGACGTATTAGTTGATGGTAAACTCCACAAAAAAATAGTTACAGATTATAGTGGACAGCCTAAAATGTTTGAGTTATTCAATCAGTCAAAAGAGGTAAGCGTTGAAATTGAAGTCGTAAAACGCTCAGAAGATACGAATAACTTTAGTGAAATACATCGCTTTGATGTTGACGGCAGCATAGAGGGCATTTGGCAGTCGCAAAAGCATATTTTGTTTATTGGTGACTCGATCAGTGCAGGTTTTGGTAGTGAGTCAAATAAACGAGAATGTACTTGGCAAGAGGTGTTACAAACCAGCAATGCGCGCTTGGCGTTTCCGTATGTCAGCTCACAGATGTTAGATGCAACGCATACTCAAGTATCAGTCTCTGGACTTGGCCTTATTCGCAACTGGAGTGGCAATCAAGCACACCATGATCTCACCTATTATTTTGATAAAGCGGGTGCATTATTTCAAGACAGTCGTACATTTGAAGACCGCTTCCCTAATTTAATTGTAATAGAAGTTGGCACCAATGATTTTAGTACTGACCCGCAAGCACATGAGCCATGGCAAGATATCCAACAAGTAAAAACCGCGTGGGTAAAACGGATGGTTGAGTTTGTATCCAAGGTACGTGCACGCTACCCGGCACAACCCATTGTTTTTATGCCGCGCCCTGCCTACCCATATGATTTGATAATACCCGCAACAAACGAAGCAATTGAGCTACTGTCTGCTCAAGGCCAAAATGAGCTCTACAGTCACATTTTTAATTCGGCGTTAAGTGGTTGTACTTGGCACCCAACCGAGCAAGAACATCAAGATATTGCTGCGCAGTTAGTGAACTTTATTAAAACCAACAAAGTATTTTGATAAGCAGGTAATATGTAAAAGCTGCTTTAATGTGGCAGAGATACCATTGAAGTTTCTGCCACATTAAGGCTATCAACTAGTTTAATAAATTCCAGCGTAGCGGTTTGCATTACAGCCCAACTAAATTTTAAAAAATGAAATATCTTGCTTTAACTTGCTCGAAAGATCGGCCAATGTGTTGGTCGATGAATCGTTTTGATGCATTGAGTCGATGAAATCTTCAGACATTGCTGCAATTTGTTCCATTGTTGTGTTGATATCACTGATCACCGAGACTTGACCAGCGGAGGCTTTTGCAACCTCTTTCACTCTATTTAATGAATCACTTGCTTGTTTTTCGATACTTAAGAGCAGCTCTGTTGCTTTTTCTGTTTTTTCCTTGCCACTTTCAACTTGTGGCTGAACGGTTTCCATTGCATTTACAGAGGCAATAGTTTGCGCTTGCACATCATTTATCATTGATTCAATTTGTGATGTAGCCTCACCGGTGCGCTGTGCTAATTGGCGAACTTCATCTGCTACTACTGCAAAGCCTCTGCCAGTTTCACCTGCTCTTGCTGCTTCAATGGCTGCGTTCAAAGCAAGTAAATTGGTTTGCTCAGAAATACCACTGATCACATTAATAATGCCACCAATTTGTTTGGTGTTATCTTCAAGCTTTCTTATTTGCTCGACCGTGGTATTCACGGTTTGCGATATTTTTTCCATTTCGGTGGCGGTTGCATCTACTACTGTGCGACCTTGTTCTGCATATTTTGCAGTGAGTCCAGAGTTCTCTTCAGTATGGTGTGCAATTTGCGATACTTGGTCGATACTTTCTCGCATTTCATTGAGCTTAAAGGCTGTTTGAGAGGTTAATTGCGCCTGACTTTGTGCCGCATTAAGTACTGATTTAGACCCTTTAGATACGTGTTCAACCTGAGTTGCAACGCTATTGGAAGCGGTGATTATGTTGCTAACAATATTGGTGATTTTTATATTCATGTTAGCAATTGCACCAATAATGCTATTTGGGTAGCGAGAGCTAATTGGCTGTGTTAAGTTGCCACTAGCTGTAGTATTTATCGCGGTTTGTGCTTCAAATGGTTCACCACCGAGTGCTGCGCGCAAGCTTCTTTCAATTAATACACCTACAAATATAGAAGCAGCCAATGCAATAGCACTTAAAATTAACATCCAGTTTTGAAAACCGCCAGCAACGGCTCGTGCTTCTGGGGTGGCTGTTTGGTTTTGATTCTCTTGAAAGTCGATAAATTCATTAATAATGTTTAGCCAGTCAATAAATGCGGGCCTAGCGTCATTTAATACGCGTTGCGACACGTCCTCACCGGCACGCTTTTCAGTAATAATTTGCTTAACTAGTGGAAGTGTTCTGCTTTGTATTTTATCTATTTTTGATAGGATGTTACGTTCTTGGCTTGTGAAGTGAGTGCCATTACTTAGCATCTGATCCATTTTGTTTTCTGACTGGCGGTAAAACGCTTCTAACTCTTTTATTTCCTCAACAAATTCATTAATTTGCGAAGTATTACTGGCAATAGCAATATCTCGAATGGCAATCGCTCTATCGTGTACACTGCCACGATAGTTAATGGCATAGCGCTGTTTTACCGAGTTAACATCTGTAATTTCACTTAATGTTCGGTCAATAAAATTAACTTTTTGGATCCCTTGAATCGTTAGCAATACAAGCAAGGCCAGTATAAAACCAAACCCTAAAGTTAAACGACTTTTAACGGTCATTTGCGATAAAAAATCCAACATTGTATTAACTCCCTAATGAGCACAGTGTATAAAAGTGTAGTGCTAAATCCAGCGAACACAATTAGATATAACTAATTATAACAATCGCTTTGCTAAAAAATAAGTAGAAATAGAGTGAACGGTCACTCTACTATTTTGTCACATTAATGTGTTTGAATTGGCAAAGCGACGTTTATTATTATGCTGCTGCCAGGTTATTGTGCGATATTTTTTTGTGCCGCTTTTGGCACAACTTTATAAATACCACTGCCATCTATACCTAAATAGAGATCGCCATTTGGATGGGTTGTAATGCTACGCACTCTGCCTGCGCCCTCGAACAATTTACTGTGACCAACCACTTTGTTACCGTCAAGCTTTACTAATACCAGATGGGCAAATTTCATCGATCCCACAACTAAATGACCCTGCCACTGTGGGTACGTGTCACTGGTAACAAATGCCATGCCAGAAGGCGCAATAGAAGGGGTCCATATCCAGTCTGGTTGTTGCATGCCTTTTCGTTTGGTTTCATCAGTGATTTTAGAACCATTGTAATTGATACCGTACGTGATGATTGGCCAGCCATAATTTGCGCCTGCTTTGATGATGTTAATTTCATCTCCGCCGCGAGGTCCATGTTCATGAGTCCAAATATCCCCCGTTTTTGGATGCATTGCCATTCCCTGAGGATTTCGGTGCCCGTATGAATAAATGCTTTTTCGAGCATTTTGTTGGTTAGCAAATGGGTTGCTATTAGGAATGCTACCATCTGGCTTGATGCGATGAATTTTGCCAGCATCATTATCTAAACGTTGTGGGTACTCATCTCGATTACCGCGATCTCCGATTGAAAAATACAGATAACCTTGTTTATCAAACTCAATACGTGAGCCATAGTGATGAGACTTTTGGGTATTTGGAAAGCCATCAAATAACACTTGTTTATCTATTAATTTCATATTTTTAAGTCGAGCGCGCATTATTGATGTATTATTACCACTTTCATCGCCTTCATAGCCAGAATAAGAAAAGTAAATCCAGCCATTACTTGCAAAATTTGGGTCGAGCTCCACATCTAACAAACCGCCTTGACGTTTTGCGTGTAATTTTGGCAACCCTTCGATGTGCTGCTCAAGTAACTTACCATTTTTAATTAATCGCAACTTGCCCGCTCTGTCGGTAACCAGCAATTCATTATCGTTTAGCCAGACCATGCCCCAAGGAATTTGTATGCCTTTAGTTAACAATTCAAGGCTGTATTTATCGGCACTCTGGGCAAGTGGGATTGTTTGCTCTAAAGCTGCATTAGCGAAAGAAGAGATACAAAATAAGGCTAACGCTATCTTGTTATTTAGTTTTTTCATCGTGTGCGCTCAATGTAAATAAATAGATAAGTATTGATAGCCTAACGTGTTCTATATAAAAATGTCACGGTTTGCGTTGAGTGAATATGTAAAAAGTACACTTTTTTAACAACTGAAATTGTTTTTACTTTTAAGCGGCTGTTGAATACAAGAGTAGGAGTGAAGTGCTTGGTGAACCAAAGCTCAAAATGAAATTATTTATATTTTGCCTTTCATGCGGTAATTTATTCCGTGTCTTGGCAATACCATATTACTTTTTTCATAAAGCCTGAACAAATAAATTAGGTGATTTATTACTTAATAAAAATAAATTCTCAGTTTATATTTTTCAATAATAAATATGGGCTGTATGATAAAACGTTATGCATATTAGGGCTTGGCAAGCCTTGGTATGGTTTGTTTATATTGATAAATACAATAATTTGGCGTGGTAAGAGAGTTTTAAAATTGGGCTAACCAATCACGTATACAGTATTGATTAGCGCATTTATTAACTGAATGCGCGAATATTTATAATTGCGCGAAGGTAAGCGTTAAAGAGTTTTTACCCACATAACCCCAACCTCTTTTTTTACTACTTTTACGCGAGTGCCTTTACTGAGTGGTTGATCGCTTTTGAGTTGCCATTGAATACCAGAGTAGGCATGAAACACCTGATTGTTGTCGTTTAAATCGTCACTCAAGATAAAATCAATATCAGCAAAATCGTTACTTATCTCTTCATCGTTACTTGATTGCTGCAAGCGCTTTAGTGGTTTCCATAAGACTAGTGCTAAAACAAAAGTGAGTATGGCGTTTACCCAAAGCGCTGTCATCCAGTCATTGGCTAATAAACCGGCGTACATCATGGTGCCGCTAAGTACTAATGATAGGCCTAAAAATAGTAAAAAAAATGTCGCAAACCCAAGCACTGCAACTTCAATGATTAAAGCAAAAATACCAACAATAATAAGGGTTTGTGGTAAGTTATTTAAAATCAAATCCATATGCTTATCCTTTTTGTTGCTTATTAATGGCGCTAATAATAGACATGCCTTGCGCGACTAAAGCGCTGGTATCAGTGCCTGAGTCGGGCAGTAAAACCACCGATGACTCTTTGGCAATCGCTTCTTTGGCGGCAATGGCTTTAGTTGCCAAATCAAGTTGAATGGCTTTTTGGCCTTGTTCAGTATCTGCAGCTTCACCTACTTTGCGCAGCGCTGCAGCTTGTGCGTCTGCAACGGCAATAATGGCTTGAGCTTCACCCTCGGCACTGAGAATTTGTTCAGCCTTTTCACCTTCCGCAGCAAGTACTTGTGCTTGCTTTTTACCTTCGGCCACATTAATTGCCGATTGTCTGTCACCTTCAGACTCTAAAATTTGTGCACGCTTTACACGCTCTGCTTTCATCTGAGCTTCCATGGCTTCCATAACGGAATTAGGTGGCACAATATCTTTTATCTCGTAGCGTAACACCTGTATACCCCAAGGCTCTGAGGCACTATTAATTGCAGTGACGATATTGGTATTAAGTAAATCGCGCTCTTCAAATGTTTTGTCTAGTTCCATTTTACCCAGTTCACTACGCATGGTGGTTTGCGCTAATTGCGTTACTGCAAAAATATAATCATCTACGCCATATGTCGCTTTATACGGGTCTAATACACGGAAATACAGCACACCATCAACTATTAAAGAAATATTATCTTTAGTAATCGCTGACTGAGAAGGTACATCAACCGCTTGTTCTTTTAGGCTTCTATCGGCGGCAATTCTATCAACAAACGGAACAATGAAGTTTAGTCCAGCCTCTTTTGTTGATTGGTATTTGCCAAATCGTTCAATCAACCACGCACGATTTTGGGGAACAAATTTAATACTACTTTTAAGTACAACAAGTACAAAAATGAGCAATAACACTTCGATGTTAAATAGTATGTCTAATATCTGGCTTACGGGGTCCATGGTGTTCCTCTGTGTATTATTATCCTAACAAAGAGATTAGCATTGTACCGAGTTAGCAGCTAGAGGAATGTGATTAAATCTATCCTTCCTTAGAAAAGTTTTTACCTGTAATTTTTACCAGTAAAGGCTGGCGCTAGATACTGTAATATTTTGCAATTATATAATCTCAGTGAGGAATGGTTTATTCGCTTATTTTTATTGTTTGGAATTGTTTTTGTTTAATGCTTTGATAAAAAATCACTTTTTTTAAAATAAAAAATGAGGTTTACATATTGTCACACTTTAATCTTGTTTCTATTTTTGATTACCAGATAATCGAGTAACTAATCCTAGTTAAAATATTCAGAGATAATAAATGAAAAAGAAAACTCTAGCTTTGGCTATCTGCATTGGTTTAACAACGCTTGCAGGATGCAGTCAAAAAACAAACAACAATACACAAAGTAATGAGGCCGTAAATGCAATTGTTGGTAACATGCAGTCAGGCATTGAGAAGCAGCACTTTGATTTAAGCGTAAATCCGCAAGATGACTTTTTTCGTCATGTTAATGGAAATTGGCTGAAAAAGACTGAAATCCCAAGTGATAAATCTGCTTGGGGTAGCTTTTATAAGCTACGTGATGACTCAGATAAAGCGGTCAATGCATTAATTAGCGAAGCAAAAAACACCAAGGCTAAACCTGGCTCAAGTCAGCAGAAAATTGGTGATCTATATGCAAGCTTTATGAGTAAAAACAAACTCAACGAACTAGGCTATACACCAATTAAGCCGCTACTTAAAAAAGTAGATAGCATTTCAGATTATAATGAGTTGAGCGCAACGATGGGAAGGTTGTCGCGTTATCAAATAGAAGTGCCAGTTGGTTTGGCGGTCATTCCTGATGGTAAAGATGCCACTACCAATGCCCTATATATGTGGCAAGGCGGTATTGGTATGCCTGACAGAGATTACTATTTAAATGATGATGAAAAGTCTATCAACCTGCGCCAAGCATACTTAGCGATGATAACCAAGCAACTACAATTAGTGAGTGAGCCCCAAGCACAAGAGAAAGCTAAAGCAATTTTAGCTTTGGAAACTAAGCTTGCAAAAGTCATGTGGAGTCGAACAAAAACACGCGAAATTAGCCTTATTTATAACCCTCAATCAGTACAAGAGTGGGACGAGAATTTAGGCCAACTTAACTGGCAACATTTTGCTCAATCTTTGCAACTTCCCGAACTTGATAAAGTAATAGTAGGTCAACCAAGCTATTTTGATGAAGTCGGAAAATTGTTTTCTCAGGTGTCGTTGTCTGATTGGAAGGCGTATCTTAAGTTCCACACCGTTAGACGTTTTGCTGGTGTGCTGAGTGACCCGTTTGTTGAAGCAAACTTTAATTTTTATAGTAAGGAGCTAAGGGGAGTTACTGAGCAAGAGTCTCGTTGGCAAAGAGGAGTGAGGCTAACCAATTCAATACTGGGCGAAGAGGTCGGTAAGCTGTATGTTGCAAAGCACTTTTCTCCTGAAGCTAAAGCACGTATGGAGCAATTGGTACAAAACCTGATTGCAGCCTATCGCGTGAGCATTGAAGGTTTGGATTGGATGTCGGCTGAAACGAAACAAGCAGCATTGGAGAAGTTGTCTAAATTCCGCTACAAAATAGGCTACCCAAATAAATGGGAAGAATACAACTTTGACATCAAATCAAATGACTTGGTGGGTAATATCATGCGGGCATCAGAGTATGAAAGTAAGCGCGAGATTGCAAAAATAGGTAAACTTGTTGATAAAGAAGAGTGGGGTATGACGCCACAAACTGTCAATGCATATTACCACCCACTAAAAAATGAAATTGTATTCCCTGCAGCTATTTTACAACCGCCATTTTTTAATATGGCAGCGGATGATGCCGTAAACTATGGCGGTATTGGCGCAGTTATTGGTCATGAACTTGGTCATGGTTTTGATGACCAAGGTGCTATGTTTGATGGTGATGGTAATATTCGTAACTGGTGGCAAGAAGAAGACTTAGCCAAGTTTAAAGTTCGAGGAGATGCGCTTGTGGCCCAGTATGATAATTATCAACCGTTGGTTGACGCTAATGTAAATGGTCGTTTAACTTTAGGCGAAAATATTGGTGATCTAGGTGGTTTAACTGTTGCTTATAAAGCGTATCAACTATCTCTTGAGAATAAGACTCGTGAGACCTTAGATGGTTATACCCCTGAACAGCGTTTCTTTATTGGTTTTGCGCAGATTTGGCGCGCTAAAGTGCGAGATGAGGCTTTGCGCGAACGTTTGGTAACAGATAATCACTCACCGGCTCAATACCGAGCTAATGGGTCTTTGACAAACTTTACCCCATTTTATGAAGCATTTTCGCTTAAGGATGGCGATAAGCTTTATAAGCCGGCTGATAAACGAGTTAAAATTTGGTAAGCATCCAGTGTTACTTTGAAATTGCTTAAGGGCACTTAAAAGCCAGTGAAAATGTTTCACTGGCTTTTGTATTGCTCAGCGTAAATAGTTGTGTGCTACCAGTTGTTCTTTATTGGCTATTACTTTTTATTGCGCGTATTTCTTTTTGGTTACTAGGAGACCAAGCTCTAAGCACTGCTGCTTTTTGTGTTAGCCACTCATAGTGAGTATGTTCATGAGGCTCAAGAGTGATCTTGATATCATTTGGCACACAAATACTAAAGACATGTTCGGTGTTCATATTGGCACCTTCTATATATCGATGACGCCAGCATGGACGTATTTCATATTGATTGATACTTTTATGGTCTTTAATTTTAATACCTAAAGCGTGTGCATCTATACCTGTTTCTTCTTTTAGTTCTCTATATGCGGTTTCTAGTAATGACTCATTTTGCTCTACACCACCGGTTACTGATTGCCAAAAGTTGGCATCGTCAGTACGTTTTATCAATAAAAACTGTTGAGCATAATTATAGATAATTACTAACACGGAAATAGGTTTTCTTAATTGCATAACGGCAGATGTTAACTCTGAGTCAGTTTGTATTGCTTTGATGATATCACTAGTGAGGTGTAAAAAACATGGACCTAAAAAAGCAGGCCCAAAACTGGACCTGCTATAATAACAACACCTAAACAGTGTGCTTAAGGAAGATAAAACACCACCAACATCCTTATTGGTTATAGCTATATCAACTTTGCTAAGGAGATAATGCTTTAAATGCGTAACCAATGATATAGGTATGTGTATTTATTGTAAATACATTATTTCATATTTTTAACTTATACGCCTTGTTCTTATCACAATAGTTGCCTAATTTGTTGATCAACATTTTGAATTTGCTTTATTTTTTGCATATCCATTTTTTATCCACATTTGTAATTTAGTTTGGGTGTTAGCAATGAATTGTTTGTTAGCAGAATTATTGCAAATCCAATTGCTCATGGATGAGCGCTTTAAACGACTTTTACATCAGTTAAAAAGGTGTGTTAATCACACCTATCGTTATCTTTAAAATATCACCCTAACGGCTCCACAGTCCAAGTATCTCCGTTGTGGGTGGTGCTTAACCATTTACCCTGCAATAAACGGTCATCATGAGCGAGGAACTGTCCACTAAACCATTTATTTTCTAGTTTAATTTGCCCACCAAACTTGATGGACTCGTTTTCATTCGCACTCTCTACACGCCATTCTTGGCGGGTATTATTATCGCCTTGCAAATAATCATTGAAGTAATAGCAATCGTGAGAATCTCGCCATGCACCTAGCACAACATGAGCGCTTTGCATCGTTTCAGTAGAAATAATCTTGATAATATCATTTCTCTCAATTACGCCTTGATAGGGGCGACTGTCACTTTTTTGTGCATAAAACACGACCCGTTTATCTTGTTTATTCACCGTAGGAAAATAAGCACTTAACCCAACATCAAGGTTAAACTGATCTAACCCACTGGGCAGCGTGATATAACTAACTTTTAATGCCTCTTCACTGTGGCAAATATAATCGCCATTTTGATTTTTTTAAATAGAAATGGTCATAGTACTTAATTGGCTGTTTTACTAAGTTTGTGCGATTTAAAAAGCTGACAGATTGGGCGTCATTACGGGCGTTTGATGAGTCAAGTAGATGTTCAAAAGTAGGAGCGTTTTGTACTCGCTCACCAAATTCAGTAATTTTATCTTCTTGACCAAGCATGGTTAACACTGTCTTGATCACTGATGTATGATCAAAAGGGGTATGGGTGTTTGACCTAAATACCGTGCTACGAGAAATTTGTGGTGAAATCAACAAGGTTGGAACACGGCCACCAAAGCGGTTAAATTCAAAACCGTTCTGTAGTAGTGGCTTTGGTTTTCCATCAAATCCTATGGTTGGTTTAAAGTCGGGTTGGCCCTCACCCCAAGGTGGCGTAGCTGGGCCTGGTGCAACGTGGTCGTACGTCCCAACTGGTTCGTCAAAAGTGACAATCAATAATGTATTTTGCCAAGCTTGTTGATTGGAAATCAGGCTTTCATACACCGATTGCACGTAGTTTTCAGCAACATTTAAGTTGCTTGGAGCGTGATAGTCGTTACCCATGTCGGTAAACAATGCTTTGACACCTCTATCAACCGCCGTTTCAGAAATGCTCCAGTAAGGTTCAAGATAGCTAAACTTTGGCAAGTTCCCGTCACGAGCTAGAGTGTGAAAATCGGCTATTTTGGCAAAGTGATTATCAAGGTTTTCAATGCCTTCATGCAGTGCTGGAAATAGCCGATAGGTGTAGCAAGAGTTAAGCTTACCAGAGCTAAGTTCGCTCAAATAATCTTTAATGGGTACAATTTGAGGCAACAAGTCGCTAATGCTTTTTAAACGCGCTGTAAGTTTGCTGCCAAATGTTGCGTCAAATATCTCTGTTGCGAGTTCAACTTTGTGAATAACATCGTCTATTTTTTGTTGGATCTCGTCAAGAGAGTCGCTGGAGAGCAAGTCAAGAAGCTGAGAAATTTTCTCTGGGATCATGCTGGTTTCCCAAAACACTTTCCAACTTTCGTTGCTTTGCTCCAAAGCATTGAAAAGAGTTTTGTGTATAAAGCGATCATCTCCTATCCCCATACCTAAAATGTCTTCAACCATTTCAGCATCAGGGTTTGTTTCAAGGTAACCGTTATTAACGAGGCCCTCAGAGGTGCCTGTGAGCGAAAATGCGCGGTTGGTATTAGTTTGCGATGGCACTGATGAAAACCAGTGATCGCATACCGCGTAATGACGGGCTAATTCATTGAGTACAGGGAGTTGATGGGTACTGTAAGTTTGCATAATATGTGGGGCAAAAAATGAGATTTCTTGTTCGGCTTGTTGCGGTGTTAAACCACGATGCTGCGCATCTTTACTAAGTACACTGACGTAATCAGCAAGGTAACCATCCATTGTCGCTTGGCTATCTATCGTTGCTTGTGTACTGCTATTGAATAGTTGTGTATTTACTTGTTCAAAACTTTCACCTGGCGAAATACTTGGTATTGTTAGTCCAGCAACGCCATGGATTGGAGCTTGGCTTAAATTACCAGTACGATTAGTGAGTTGACTTAAGTCAATGTTCTGTAGCCCTTCATAATTACGCTCCCCCGGTTTTAGTGGAGGAATGTTAATATTGGGCACGTCATGTTCATATAACCAGCCTAGTAAATTATCCAATGAACGGTTTTCTAACATGAGTAGGACAATGTGTTCAATATTGTGTTGTTTAGCCATAATGTTCTCCTTGCTGAACCAAAGTAGGTAGATTGAACCTTACTAAATATGTTCGCAACGACTCATAAGGGCAAGTTATCAGCTGATATTTTAATAACGTGATGTACGATAGCAAACGAGAGCGTTTTACAAGACAGTATTGATTTGCTATCAGCATTATCTAATTTAAGGTTTACCGGATAGCATTTTTGCTTTGTTAATTGTGATAAAAGCGTGACT
>NZ_ARPN01000013.1:0-109082 GCF_054966645.1 Pseudoalteromonas sp. SANK 73390 | reverse complement strand
CACGGTTTAGCCCCGTGTGTACGGGGAACACGCGCTTTTAATCGCTTTTGCGTTAATTAATTGGCGGTTTAGCCCCGTGTAGTACGGGGAACACTGCCAGATAGCGTGACGTTTGACACACCTTTACGGTTTAGCCCCGTGTGTACGGGGAACACTCTAAAATTATATGCTTGTTTTTACTAAATAAAAAGTGACATATAAAAAGTACCAAGTTTTTAATGAGCAAATATACGATTCAGTTGCCGATGTTTTATACCTATTTTTATTAAAACATTGATCATTCTAACGAGCTACATAACCCATTAACTGCGTTAAAAATGACTCATGTAGAATAGTTACTAAGCTATTTATCTGTCGCAATATTTGGTCACTTATTTAATGCAATTGGTATGACTGAGTATTGGTGACCAAGTTATCGCTACATAACCTGTTATTTTTGAAATAAGATCATTCCTCGCATTGTTCTAGCAACAAAAGTATCAATAACTTAGATGCAATTTTTGTATATGTCGATGAATTTTGTTTGCTATTTGAGCATCAATCACAAGTAGCTAGCGCAAAAAACTCTTAGTGTAAGTTGCTACAATAGGGCAGGCATTGCCATAAATTATAGCGATCACTATTTTACTAACTTAGTATGCATAGATCACACGTCTTTTTCTTCAATTATGGTGCGATCACCATGACTGGGTGGTGTAGAGATCACCAGCATATTTAAGGTTTCAAGGCTGGTGTTCTTTAATTGGTGCGGGGTGTTAGCACTCACATGTAGGCCTTGTCCACTGAGTAATATAAATTGCTCACCATTGACTTCTAGCCAAGCTTTGCCATCTAGAATATAAAAAAACTGCTCTGCAAAATGATGAAAGTGCCTCACTTCCTGCGCGTTTGGTGGCACTCGCTCTTGAATAATGCTTAGCCCTTTAGTCGTGGCTAAATGCCAGCCATCGCACACATCACCCCACTTATAGTGCTCTGAGTTATCCGTGCTTACTACTTTACTCATATCCTTATACTCCAAAAGCATAATAAAAAGCCGAGCAACTTGCTCGGCTCAAACTATTAATGGTGCAATTAATTTTTCACAATCGCATTATGATAAACATTTTGTACATCATCACAATCTTCTAACATGCCAATGAATTTTTCAAAGTTAGCAATATCATCAGGGTCTGTAATATCAATGTGTGTTTGCGGTACGAATGTAATTTCGTCTATCTCAAAGTTAATATCGCCAAATGCATCTGTCAGTGCTGTTTTAGCTTTATAATACTCTGTGTGAGGCGCAAATACCGATACTTTGCCTTCTTCAAGTTCTACATCGGTAACGTCAACGTCAGCCATCATCAGCGCTTCTAATACCGCTTCATCATCATCGCCATCAAACCCTAAAATAGCGAAGTGATCAAACATATGTGCCACACAACCCGGGTTGCCAATTTTTGAATCTGTTTTAGTAAATGGTAAGCGCACATCTTTAATAGTACGATTAGGGTTATCCGTTAAGCAATCTACAATTACCATGCAGTTACCCGGACCATAGCCCTCGTAACGCGCTGTAGAATAATCTTCGCCCGCACCACCTGCTGCTTTTTCAATTGCTTTATCAATAACGTGTGCTGGAACTTGATCTTTCTTGGCTTTATCCATCAAACGACGTAAAGACAAATTTGTTTCTGGGTCAGCACCACCGTTTTTTGCGACTACGTAAATTTCTTTACCATATTTTGAGTTTACTTTGGTTTTTGCCGCCGCCGTTTTTGCCATGGCGTTTTTGCGGACTTCAAATGCTCTGCCCATCTTAATTCTCGTTTTATAAATTAAATTGACGAGATTTTAACAAGACTCGAGCAATTGGGCTAGCGTTTGATGGGTATTGCGATAGTCACTTAGGCAAAAGCCTGTACAAGATCAGGAAGCTCATCAAAACTACGTATTATATGATGTGACTCACTTGCGAAGTGTGGCATGTCTTCAGGCACATACAAGCACGAGCGCATTTTAGCATTGTGAGCCGCCTGAATATCATACAAATAATCACCAACATACATACAATGAGGAGGCAACAACTGCCACTGTTTGGCGATATCAAGTAAGCCACTAGGATTTGGTTTAGCAGGCGCATCGTCACGTGTTAAAACCAATGAAATCGGTACATTGCACTGTTCAATTTTAAGCTTTGCAGCACGGCCAAAGTTCCGTGTCACAATTGCCATCGGTATCTGCATATCGCTTAAACGTTTAAGACAGTGCGACACACCAGGTAAAAGTTGCGCGTTTTGTGCATCTAACATTTCATGCTGATGAACAATGTTCATCGCTTCTTGGCGCATATAGGGCGATGGAAGTTGTGCAATAAATTCGAGCAAGTCTTGCTCTCGAGGACAACCGACTTGAGCTCTGATCAACTGAAAATCCAGTTCAGAACTCACCAAGGTGCCATCTAAATCAAATATAATACCTTTTATTTTTTGCTGGATCATAGTACTACTATATGAGCACACTTGTGCATTGAGTTGTAACATTATTATCCCTGCCAATCAGTGGCGAATGTTATTAAACCATAGGTCACAGTCAATCATCTTGCAACTGTGTATGGATATGAAATTTGCAAGCTCATTCAACCCCAATTATTACTCTTAAAACAATAATTAAAGCCTATTTGCAACCGCTATAAGCGCTGCATTATCACGTAATTGCAAAAAAAACTCACTCCCCTTCTTATATCTAAATACAATAAAATATATGAAAATAAATGCTCATTAACTTCAAAACGCCTATAAATTGGCGTGCCAACCTGATATTTTTCTCAATTATTGTCTCTATTTTGTAAATAAATAAAAAAAACGCTTTTTTTTGTTGATATTTGAGTGGATTTGTCTTTAAAATCGCGCACTTTTTTATTTCGTGCAAAAATGCCATAAAAAGTTGGCCTCACTTTTGCTCGTATAAATAAACCCGTTTAGCAAAAAGAAATGTGGTGAGCAGTATGGATTTTTACATCCTAAAAAAACAAGAGAAACTTGTTGCCATTCCAGCGGATGAGCAAAATTGCAAAGAATACTTAGATGATGGCTATTTTTATGTTGATAAAGTGGCAGCATGTAATGAAAAGTCGGCTTTAAAACGTTTGCAAACCAAGCAAGTAAAAGCTTTTAAAGCGCCTGCTTTATTGTTATTACTTGTTTTACCTATAATTCTTTTTGCTTGGATGCAAATAAGCCGTTAACCAAGCACACCGACAATGATATATTAGCGTTTCTACCATCAAGGAAACGCTGAATGAAAGTATTGCATACATCTGATTGGCATCTGGGCCAACAGTTTTATGAACACAGCCGCGCGCAAGAGCAACAAGTATTTTTAGATTGGCTTATCAATATATTGCAAACGCAAAGTATTGACTTATTGCTCATTGCAGGTGATATCTATCATACAGCTACGCCCCCAGCCAGCGCAGAGCAACAGCTTTATAATTTTATCAAACAAGCTAAACAGTTTTGCCCCAACTTACACATTATGATCATTGCAGGTAACCACGATTCAGCTAATCGTATTGAAACAGCAAAGCCGCTTTTGCAGTTGTTTGATACACATGTTGTTGGTCGCTTCAATAAACACGCCCCAGAGCAAGTCGTTAAATCTATAACAACTAAAAATGGCACAGCGCATGTCGTTGCAATGCCATTTTTAAGAGCCGCAGATATAACGATGACGGCTGATACAAGCTATCAACAAGCCGTTGCGCAGGCTTATCAACAAGCACTAGATCATGCAAAGCCTTTAGCAACACAAGCGCCTCTTATCTTGATGGGACATTTACACGCTAAAGGGGGAGATATTTCTAGCGACTCAGAAAGAAATATTTCCATTGGTGGCTTTGAAGCCATTAACGCAAATATCTTTAGCCAAAGTGCTGATTATGTAGCATTGGGGCATTTGCACAAAGCACAATGCGTTGCAAAAAGCGAACACATTCGCTATAGCGGCACACCATTGCCGATGTCTTTTTCAGAGAAAAATTACCAACACCAAGTATTAATCGCAGAGTTTGAAGGTAAAAAACTAACAGCTGTAAAGCCCCTTTACGTGCCCCGTCACCAACAACTGATACTGCTTCCAGAAAAAGGCGGGACAACTCTTAATCATTTGTGTGAGCTTATAAATGCACTCACATTCAACCCTGAAGAAGCACCCAGTTATATTCGCCTGCGCTTAAATGCCAGTGAAACAAGTAGTCAATTTCGTACCGCCATTGATGAAGCCCTCGCTGATAAACCGGTATTATTTTGTGGTATTGAAAGAGTAAACCAACAGCAAACAGACGATGAACCACACTTTAGTGATTTGGGTAACATTGAACAACTAGACCCTATGACGTTACTTTCATTGGCTTTTTCTCAACAGGTAAATACTGATGAAGCAGTACCTGATGAAGTAAAAGACTGTTTAGCACTTGTGATTAATTCAATGGATGAAGAAGCAAACATATGAAGTTACTTAGTCTAGGCATAAAAAATCTTGCCTCTTTAACCACAGCCGAAGTGGATTTTGAGCAAGCACCATTGAGTCATAGCGGACTTTTTGCTATCACAGGAGATACGGGAGCTGGCAAAAGCACCTTGCTAGATGGCATATGTTTAGCGCTATACGCAAAAACAGCGCGCCTAAAAAATGACTTAAAAAATACCGTTGCATTTAATGGGGATGAGATAAAACTTAATGATCCTCGAAATTTATTGCGCAGAGGGTGTGCACAAGGTCACGCTGAAGTGCAATTTATCGGTCAAGATGGTGAACGTTATATCGCTCGCTGGAAAGTTGAGCGCGCTAGAAAAAAGATCGATGGAAAATTAAAAAGGCCTGAGCACCAGCTTATTCGCGTTAGCGATGAATCACTCATCACCCAATCTAGCAATGCAACTATCAATAAAGTCGAGCAATTAATTGGCCTAAGTTTCGAGCAGTTCACTCGCGCGGCATTGCTTGCTCAACACGAATTTGCAGCATTTTTAAAAGCCAGTGCCGATGAGAGAGCCCAGCTGCTTGAATGCCTAACTGGTACAGATAAATTTAGCCGCTTAGGACAAACAATTTTTGAGCGCCACAAAGAAAAGAAAGCGGCACTTGAACAATTACAACAAACTCTGGCTAGTTATCAGCTATTATCCGATGACGACTTAAATATATTAAACACCAAATTAGCCGATAATGAAAATCAACTGAGCCAATTAAAAACACAAAGTAACGCCTACCAACTCGATATTCAATGGCTTGATATTGCACAACAACAACAGCAAAAGTGCCAACACTATCAGCAACAACTCCAACAGATTGAAGCACAATTGCAAACGCAAGCTTCAGCTGTTAAGCAAGCTCAATTAGCACAGCAAGTTCAACAAATAGCTGATAATCGCCAGCAAGCCGATTCTCTAAATTACCAGCATGGTCAATACAAGCAACAGCATGCACAATTGGCTAAACAAGATTATGAACAACAATTAATTACCCTACAAGCACACTTATCAACGGTTCAAATAGCTCAGCAACAAGCAACCGAGCAACTGCTAGAACATGAACCTAAAATAAAGCAAGTACGCAAACTAGATAACCAGCGTTTAGTTGCACAGCAGCAACTATCAGATAATACAAAACAACGAAATATCGCCCAAGCTCAATATGAAAAAAGCCATGTTGAGCTGCAAAACCAAGATACCCAGCTGACTGAAAATAAAGTAGCCCAAGCTGCACTTGAGTCTCAACTTGAACAACAAGCAAGATTTGCTTCAGCCTATGAAAATTGGTCACAGTTAGCACGTCTATTTGAAGATATTAATGACTGTACTTTGCGCATTAACCATGATCAAAAACAACGTCAAGAGCAATCTGTAACACATCACGAACTAACACAAAAAGTGGCACCTTTAGAGACTCAAATTAAACATCAAACACATCAGTTATCAGAGCTAGAGCAACAGCAACAAACACTGCAGCAGCAACTTGAAGTGCTAGATTATGAAACATTGCAAAAGCAGCACTACAACTTGAAATCGGCACTTAACGTCTCGCAAGAAAACCAAAAATGCGAGCACGAATTATTGCAATTAACCACCAGCCTTGACAAATATCGTCATCAGCAGCAAACACTCAAGTTGCAATTACAAGATACTCAACAGCAGGTTGAATTGCACAAGCAGCGTGCACAACTCACTCAAGACAACCTAACACAAGTACAGCTGCGAGCCAGTGATAGCATTAGTGCACTGCGCGCACAGCTCAATGCAGGTGAAGAATGTGTGGTGTGTGGTGCCACAGAACACCCATATGGTGTTGAACATATCGATAATCACTGGCAAACGTTAATAACCGACTTCTCAGAGCAGCAACAAAAAGCAGCATTAGCTCAACAGCAATCACAACAACGTTACAATGAACAAGTGGTGGCTCAGGAGCAAACCAATGCGCAATTACAAGTATCTTTACAACGCCAAGCCCAACTCAAAGAGCAGCAACTTAAACTCAATATAGAGTTGCAATCACTCGGTTATGAGCAAAATATTGATGCTGACAGTGCACTGCAACAATTAAGCAAGATTGAACAAGATTTAACTCAATACAGCGAGCTGAATAAGCAACAGCAACGAGTGTGGCAAGCCTTAAAAGAGATGCAACAAACACTCAACAATTCACACCAACAACATGCGCAAATACAGCAACAAATAGCACATTTAAACAGCCTTATTACCGCCACTGAACAGCAGCAACAAGCAACCCAACAAGTGATGTTGCAACAGCAACAAAAAGCACAGCAGTTTTTTCCAGATGAGCCGTGGTGGCAAAGTTTCACACAAAACGCACAGGTAGCCATTGAGTCACTTTCTGAGCAGGTGAAACAATACGATAACGGGCAAAAAAAATTAATCGAACTACAACATACTCAACAACAGCTGCAATCACAATTTAGACATAGTGAGCAAAATCATAATCAGCATAAAAATCAGCTCGACATGTTGCAAATTCAACTCGAACAACATCAAAACACACTCGTGACGCTTGATGAGCAACGTGCCGCCCTTTTAGCGCTTGAGCACAGTGTTGACGATTGGTTCGAGTCACTACAAAGCCAATGTGAACAGACAACCCAACAATTAAATGATGCCAAGGCGCAACTCACACACATAGAGCACGAAAAGCACCAGCAAGCAATCAAGCTCAATCATTTACAAGTACAAATAAGTGACAATGAAGAGCAGCAGGCTATGGTGACACAGCGCTTTAATAAATGGCTACAATCGCAACAACAACATTACCCAGAGCTGGATATACATTTAGTCAAACAATTACTATCTAAGCCGTTTTCAGAATACGAGCAAATTCTAGCTGATAACCAACAGCAACAGCATCAGTATGCTCAAGCACTGGCGCGATTCAATCACTTGCAAGAGGAAATGGACCAACATACTTCACAGGCCAGAACAAAAAGCTCTCAAGCCGAAGTAGAAGCCACTTTAAAACAAGTAGTAGAGCAAATTGAGCTAACGCAATCACGCTGGCTAGAATGTAGTACTGCGTTACAACAACATAAACAGAATTTGGCAAAGCGCACTGAGCAACAATCAAAACTAACGCAAGTCCAGAGCGAATATGAGCATTGGTATTTACTCGATAAGCTATTAGGAGATGCCACGGGCAAAAAGCTACGTAACATAGCGCAAACACAAACATTAAGAATTCTCCTACAATATGCCAATCAACACTTAGCAAGTCTCTCTAAACGCTATCAACTAGCAATAATTGGTCATTCGCTTAATATCGCAATTATTGACCGGGATATGGCCGACGAACAACGTTCAGTTAATACCCTATCCGGTGGCGAATCTTTTCTTGTTTCATTGGCTTTGGCACTTGGTTTAGCCTCTTTGTCAGCAAATAAAGTACAAATCAACTCATTGTTTATTGATGAAGGTTTTGGCACCTTAGACCCAGAAACCTTGAGTGTAGCGCTAGATGCACTAGACTCATTGCAAGCACAAGGTCGCAAAGTCGGTGTGATCTCACACGTCAGCGAAATGACTGAGCGTGTAGCAACACAAATACACGTTAAAAAGCAGCCCGGTGGCTACTCAAATATTCAAATTAAAGGGCAAACTTAATGCCAACTTTTAAAGCAGATGAAGCGCAAAATTACGAACAACGAATTACTCGACTCATTCCTGGGTATGATCTGCTGCACGACTTAACTGCGGCACAATTAAAAACGCTACTACCCGATGAAGCAAAAATTTTAGTTGTAGGAGCTGGGACGGGTAAAGATATTATAACTCTTGCGCAACTAAACCCTCACTGGCACTTTATTGCGCAAGATATTTCTGAAGATATGCTTGCTATTGCAGAGCAAAATTTTACTAACTTAGGTTTAAGCGCAAGAGTAACCATAATGCAGGGTTCTCTCACATCATGTAATGAGCATATTGATGCCGCACTTTGCTTACTGGTATTACACTTTTTGCCAGATAACGAGGAGAAGCAAGGTTTGCTCAGCACTATTAGAGCGCAACTACCTAACAGAGCCCCTTTATTTTTAGCCGACCTCATGGCACCAGAAACAGAGTTTGAACGTGAATCTCAGCTATTAGCATGTCGACAACTAGGTTTAACCGAAGTAGGGGAGCAGCGTATGCGTTACAATTTACATAACGAGTTTTATCCGCTAGATCGGATGCGTTTAGCTGAATTGCTTGAACAAACTGGCTTTGCTACACCTCATTACTACTTCAAAGCATTAGGGTTTACTGGGGTGGTTTGTCGCGCCGACTAAAAACAAGTTGTAACTGCCTTTTTAAGGTGTTTAGAGTAAAAGGCTTAACCATCATGCCATCAATTTTTGCCGAAATTAAGTTAAGTACAGTTTGTTTATTATCATCGCATGTCACGACTAAAACCGCTAAGTTAGCCTGCTTTAACTCAACTCTTATTTTATCAATTAGCTCCTGCCCATTCATTTTTGGCATATTTAAGTCTGTAATTAATAAATCAAACTTTTTAGCTTGCAGTAACTCAATAGCCTGTTCACCATCAGTTGCTTCACTAACATCTGTATATTCCAAACGGCGTAGCATGTTTAACATAACATGGCGCATCAGTGGCATATCATCAACCACGAGTATTTTCATTCCTTATTGCATCCCTAGCAACGACTCTTATGAGTACTATTTAGGTTAGTGTAGAGCGCTTAATATGTCACATAATTTACTGATTTTTATGTTACTTAACTGCCGATAATCTAAAAATGGACATACAACTAAATTATGCCTTTTATCAACTGCAAACTCCTCATCTAACCATACTAGTGAGTTAGTAAAAATATGATCTCTAAGTAACTGTTTAGCATAAGTACGGCCAGCAATAACATGGTAACGATAATTGTCATCGCCTAACTGTGGCGGGCTAAATAACAATGCCTCTTGACTATGACTCTGTAACAAGCACTTATCACGATAATCTTGCCAGCTATCATAGCTAGTAAAATTATGATCTGAATGGCGTAGTTGCCCTAATATTTTAGCGTAAACATTAAAAATTTTTCGCCAACCATTCCCTGATGCTTGGTTTATCATATTCACTTCACCAATGCTAAGGCTATGAATTGATTTTAGTTTTTTGTACTCTTGCATAGGAGGGCAGTGTTCAATATAAATAGCTACCAACCCTTGAGTTTGACCTAACCCATTAGTTAGTATTTTCATGACTTGGCTTGTCTAAGTACACGGTCAAGCGCATTTCCAAATGCTTGCTTATCGGCACTTGAAAGCTTAGCAGGCCCACCACTCATTTCGACGCCACTGCTGCGCATGGTATCCATAAAATCACGCATATTTAAAATAGACTTTATATTATGCTTAGTATATTCCTCACCTCTAGGGTTAATAGCTAACACACCTAAATCAACCACTTCAGCAGCTAAAGGAATATCAGCCGTTATCACCACATCACCTGCTTCAACACGCTTTACAATCTCATTATCTGCAATATCAAACCCTTTATTTACTTGTAAAAGGCTTACATATTTGGTGGCAGGCACTCGCATAGCGTGATTAGCAACTAATGTCGTAGTTGTTTGCGTGCGCTCAGCAGCACGAAATATAATCTCTTTAATAACGGCTGGACAAGCATCCGCATCGACCCAAATTTTCATACTCTTAATTCACCTCTTCATAACTTAGTATAAAGTTGATCTTAACGGTTCTTACTCTCGTAACCTACTATTATTTAGATAAAATAATCATAAGGCTAACATGAAGCATCTTACTCTGCTGTTCTCATTCATCACTTTGCTAACAGCATGCACAGGTTTACCAACTAACATTAAACCAGTCTCTAATTTTGAATTAGACCAATATAAAGGAAAGTGGTATGAAATCGCTCGGCTTAACCATAGCTTTGAAAAAGACCTGACTAACGTAACAGCTACTTATTCACTCAATTCAGACGGTTCAATCAAAGTAATCAATAGAGGTTACAACACACAAGATAACCAATGGCAACAAGCTAACGGGACCGCAAAATTTGTAAGCAGTCCTAACGAAGGTCACTTAAAAGTATCGTTTTTCGGTCCTTTTTATGGGTCCTACGTGGTTTTTAAGCTAGACAAAGAAGATTATCAATATGCTTATGTTACTAGTTACAATAAAGAATATTTGTGGCTACTGGCACGCACACCAACTGTTGAACAGTCAATCATTGATGACTTTATTCAAACTGTGCAACAATATGATTATGCAGTAGAGCAACTAATCTATGTTCAACATAATGATATTCAATAAGATAATCAATTCAACTTGTAAACCCCCTTTACAATTTTATGACTTGTTTGTTTTTTAAAAATACAATACGTCTTATAACTGTATAAAAATTATAACATTACTGTCAGGTGCCTGTAACACCTACAAACCAAGCTATTGCCTCCTTAACAACAATTAGAAATTGTAAACTGGAGTAACAATATGAAACGTTTAGCCTATTCTTTGATCGCATGTGCCGTCACACTTGCGCTCACAGCATGTGATGGTGATGATGGAGCGCAGGGTATTAAAGGCGAGCAGGGCGCCCAAGGTGAGCAGGGTTTATCTGGGAGCGACGGTCAAAATGGTAATAACGGCGTAGATGGTCAAGACGGTAATAATGGCAACGATGGCGCAGACGGTCAAGACGGAAAGAGCGCTGGCGCTGGTCTGGTGCGTATTGCAACTGTTCCAAATGGTGCGGAAGTTACGGGTCTATTTCTAACTCAAAAAGGCGATCTCTTCTTTAACGTTCAACATCCAGCCGATAGCAATTCAGTTGAAATAAATGGCAAAATGTTTAATAAAGGGACTGTGGGCGTATTAACAGGTGTTGATTTTAACAACCTACCTAGCAATATTGTGAACTCACCAGTACCTAAATCTACAGAAGAAACACAAATTGTGATGTCTGCAATTGGACAATACCAAGTACTAGGCCAAACAGGCGATGTATTTTCTGACCTTGGAGAAAACGGTCTTGCAGGTGGACTTGGCGTTCATTACGGTATCAATTCAAAGCAAGAAATAATTAAAAACGATAACCCTGACTTTAACGGTTTTATTGCAACTTCTGACAATGAAGGATTCTTATTCACTAACTGGGAATCATACCCAGGTGGTATGAGTCGCTTGAAAATGAGCAAAGATACCAAGGGCACATGGTCTGTTACAGAAGCTATGATGGTCGACTTTGATTCAGTTCAAGGCACAGCGGCTAACTGCTTTGGTTCAGTATCTCCTTGGGGAACACCTCTTACATCTGAAGAGTGGATTGTTAACTCAAGGGTTGATACAACCACTGACGCGAGTTGGAACGACCCTGCAAATACCCGCACAGACGGTATTGAAGCATTAGTAGCTCCAGATTTCCCTAACCCGTATCGCTACGGTTATATTGCTGAAATAAAAAATCCAACAACTGAATCACCTGATGTGGTGAAACACTTCACCATTGGACGTTATGAGCATGAAAACTCAGTCGTTATGCCTGACCGTCGTACTGTTTACTCATCTCAAGATGACACCGGTGGTGTACTATTTAAGTTTATTGCAGACCAACCAGAAGATTTGAGTTCAGGAACACTTTATGGTGCTAAATTAAAACAAGATGAAGGCCTTAATGACCCTGCAGTTACTGGTTTTGATATTGAATGGGTAGAACTTGCAACGGGCAGCAATGCCAACATCGAAACTTGGGTTGCTCAATACGATAACATCACGACTGCAGATTTTGTTGATGGAAAAACCAGCTACATTTCTATGGCTGATGTTCAGGCTTGGGCAGACGGTAAAGCAACTTACCCAACTGAAGCCGAAGGCGGAAGCCCAGTAACAGCAGGAAAGCCTATGGATGACCGTGTGGTATTCCTAGAGTCGCGTCAAGCAGCACGTTTGAAAGGTGCCACAGCTGAGTGGCGTAAGCTCGAAGGCATTAGTATCAATCATGACCGTGTTCTTGAAGCTGTAACAGGTCAAGACCTTATTGCGGGTGAAATCGTTGATAAAGCTTATATGTACATTGGTATTGCTGATCTTGATAACACCATGATTGATGGCGAAGGTGATATTCAACTTTCTAATCGCGTGAAAGATTGTGGTGGTGTATACCGCGCATCTATCGATAACAGCTACAACTTAACACGTATTGAACCCGTTGTAATGGGGGCCACTTATCGCTCTAGCTTAACCGGTGCAGAGCGCTGCGACGTTAATCAGCTTTCTCAACCTGACAACGTGATTGTTATGAATGATGGCCGTATCATTATTGGCGAAGACGGTTTCCAAGAAAATAATACATTGTGGTTATACGACCCTAAGTCTAAATAACACCACTGAAATAAAACGGCGCTCAATGCGAGCCGCCGTTTTTTTTGCCTAAAATATGGAAGTCATAAAAATGAAATACCCTACTTTTGTCGCTTTAATAGCGTTTGGTTTGCTCGTCGGATGCAATGAGAAACCACAATTTCAGCTCTTACAACAAAGTGCCTTGTCAAACAATGCACCTTATAGTGTTGATGAAGATATTCCCGCTACAGCCTATATGGAGCATGATGAAGTTTATAATGCTGAATCAGTCATTCCGCCGCAATGCTATACAAAAACAGACGGCGTTAATAACCCTTGTTATGCCTGTCACCAAACCGACAAAAGTGATAACAACAGACCAAATCAAATGTTTGATGGCAATCTACAGGGTAACTATGAGTTTTCAGATTTAGGCACAAAAAACCACTGGAAAAACCTATTTATAGACCGAACTGAACTAGTTAAAAACATTTCAAATGAACAAATTTTAGAATGGGTTAATCAAGACAATTACAGCGAATTTATTGCGCAGCAAAAAGTTAAAGATGATTGGCAAGGAGAAATCACGCCTATAGAGAACTTAGCTTATCCAGAAAAAGCCTTTGATCAACTTGGTTTTGCCAAAGATGGTAGCGGCTGGGTGGCATTTAACTATAAACCTTTTCCGAGCACCTTTTGGCCTACAAATGGCTCGACGGGTGATGTAATGATCAGACTACCAGAGGCATTTAGAACACACCAAGGTGTATACAATCAAGATGTATATCTGGCAAACCTAAGCTTAGTTGAAACCGCTTTAAAAGGACTTGAAAGCGTATCTACTCCCACCATAGATGAACAGCGTATTGGGGTCGATCTGAACAATGATGGCCAACTTAGTAAAATTTCGCACCTAAAAAAGCAAAGTCATTATGTTGGCGATGCCAAAGATACATTAGCCTATCAGCTCTATCCTGAAGGTACTGAATTTTTACATACAGTTAGGTATATCGGAGTTGATGACAATGGTGAGATTTACAATGCACCGCGAATGAAAGAAGTTCGCTATATGAAAAAGCACAAATTTAAATCTAAAGCGGCTTTAGCATCATCTTATTATCGTGAGGCGAAAGAGAAGTCATTTGAAAACCTACCACAAACGCTTTATTTAGGCGATCAGGGAGTGAACAATACCTTTGGCTGGATAATTAATGGCTATATAGAAGATAAGCAAGGCAAACTGAGGCCACAGCATAAACAAGAATTAGCTTTTTGTAATGGCTGCCATAAAACCATTGGTTCAACCTATGATCAGACTTTTTCATTTGCCCGAAAAGTCACAGGAGAGAAGGGGTGGGGTTATATAAATTTAAAAGGAATGCAAGATGTGCCAAACAAAGGCGAACAACAAGGAGAGTTTTTAACATATATGGAGCGTGTTGGCGGTGGCGATGAGTTCCGTCAAAACAAAGAAATGCTGATGCGCTGGTTTAACGACGAAGGCCATGTTGATAAACAAAAAGTAGCCAATGCCAAAGACCTATACGAGTTAATTACTCCTTCAGCTGAGCGCGCTCTTGCATTGAACAAAGCATATTTGACTATAGTAAAAGAGCAGAGCTACTTATTTGGTCGAGACGCAACGCTTGTTGAAGCTCAGAACGTGCTACAGCAAGTTGACGAATCGCAACAACCACTAAAACCAGAACACCGCTATGTATGGGATATGCAACTAGATTGGTCAAATCTTTAACTTGATAAAAAGCTGATCTATTATGGGATCAGCTTTTTACTAACTTAGAGCCTAACAGGATTGGGCTTTTATTAAGCAACACCAGCGCAGTTATTAAGCAATGTTAACATTTATATTGTGTTTAAATCGGCGTGTTACTGTGATGAAGGGGCCTAAAACGAATTATGATAAGTAAACCAAAGATTATTAGCATTTAAAGGTAGGTCTATCACCTGAAAATCTACTTAGCAATATCGAATGCAACAGCGCCTTCAACACGCTTTGCAGTATAGTAGTTGATAAAGATCAGGATTTAACCAAGCTTGATTGTAATATTCGTATTATTCACGACTCACTTACTCTTCTTCACACTTTGAATTTAAAATAACCATAATATAATAAAAACAAACACTTACTATAGTAATTGAATTATCAATGCTTCAATCCTATCCACAAGATCAAATTTTTACTAACTTGCTTTGACTCAGACAAGCAATCTTGAGTGTATTGTTATTATTGAGATCAAATTTTTACTAACTGAATTGATATAAACGAGTCAAATTTTATTTATTTTTGCTTGATGAGATCAGATTTTTACTAACACAAACTTTTGTTTTTTAAAGAGATCAAATTTTTACTAACTTATAATGTACTCAGATCAGATTTTTACTAACCATAAGTCATAGAGATCAGATTTTTACTAACTATAAGTCATTGGGATCAGATTTTTACTAACGATTTTTAGAATTAAGCACTATTAGATCAAATTTTTACTAAGTGTAGTTGGTAAAAATATGATCTGAGTTCGATAAACACTCGAAATTACATCATCAAAGTATTTGTTTGGCTAAAATACCAGCCAAAAAAACACTTAGTCAGTAAAATACTGATCTCATATAACTGCAAATGCTATTTGAGTTATCCAGTTAGTAATTTTTTGATTTATTCACGCTATGATGAATCAAGATGTAAAGCTGTGTTAGTCTTGGTTTTTTAGCGCTTTAGATAAACCAAATGAAAATACTTGATCAAATAAGGATGTGCACAATATGTGAGCACTCACTGCCCTTGGGTCCAAGGCCTGTAGTGCAAGCAAGTAAACAATCAAAAATACTGATTGCCGGTCAAGCGCCGAGTCTAAGTGTTCACAACACAGGACTGCCATTCAATGATGCCAGTGGCAAGCGTTTAAGAAGCTGGCTCAATATAAACGAAGCACAATTTTACAATCCAGATTATTTTGCTATTGTGCCTATGGGGTTTTGTTATCCAGGTAAAGGGAAAACCGGTGACTTACCGCCACCGCCTGAGTGCGCAAAAACATGGCACCAAAAGTTGCTAGCGCAGCTATACAATATTGAACTAACAATTATCATTGGCCAACATGCACAGCGCTATCATTTGGAGCCAAATAAGTCGCTTACAGAGCAAGTTAAAGAGTGGCAAACACTTTTGCCTGAACGCATAGTATTACCTCACCCAAGTCCCAGAAACCAAGCTTGGCTCAAACACCACCCATGGTTTCAAACAGACGTAATACCAAAGCTTCAAAAGCGTGTCTATGCGCTTATATCCTCATAAAATTATCGCTGCATTTTTAGGTATATGACCTCATAACCTTACTTTCCTTGCTCTGCAAAAGATTTTAACTCATCACCAGCCAAACGGTAAATTATCCATTCACCTTGCGCTTTAGCACCAATACTATCGTAAAATTCAATTGCAGGCTTATTCCAATCTAAAACAACCCACTCAAAACGACCGCAATCATTAGCTAATGCCTGCCGTGCCAAATATTGCATGATTGCTTTACCAGCACCATTACCTCGGTTGTCTTGTGAAACATACAAATCTTCGAGGTACAAGCCATGCTTTCCTAACCAAGTAGAATAATTGTAGAAATACACAGCAAAACCAATTGCTTCTCCATCTTGTTCACATATCAATGCATGTGCTCGAGCGTGCTCACAAAACAATTTCGCTTCAATCTCTGATACTGTATTCAATACAGCATCGGGTTCTTTTTCATAAATAGCTAACTCATTAATAAAATTTAGTATTGTTGCTGCATCTTGTTTTTCTGCTGAACGTATTTGAATACTCATGGTTACTTCCATTTTACTTTTAAAGCATTAGTGTATGATAAAATACAACATGAATTAAATGCATATTATGCAGCAGCTAGATGCAGGAGATACATACATGCTACCCAACATAGATTTAAACCTACTAAAACTATTTGCATCTTTATATCAAACAGCTTCAGTCAGTAAAACAGCACAAGATTTAAACCTCAGTCAATCAGCCTGTAGTCACGCTCTTACACGTCTAAGGCAAAGGTTAGGTGATGAATTATTTATCCGTATTGAAAATAAAATGGAGCCAACTATTTTCGCTCAGCAAATCGCACACAATGTATTACCTGCTATACAACAGCTTACTGACGGGCTAAAACCATTTGAGCCTTTTGATATAAATAACGACACTACCTTTACTATAGCGACAACCGACTACACTGCTTGGTGTCTAAAACCGTTAATACACAACTTTAATACCTCATTTTCTAATGTAAACCTGAGGTTTGTATCATTGGAACAACGGATTCCTCAAGAAGCTTTGCAAGATAATACTCTTGATTTCGCTTGTGGTTTTGCTCATCAGCAAGAGAAAAGTGAAAGTATCGTCGACCTATTATGGTTTAAAGATAAATACGTTACAGCGCTATCTAAACAACACCCATTAGCCAGTCTGCAAACCCTCAACATTACTGACTTTTTAGCATACTCACATATTCTTATCGCACCGTGGAACGAAACAACAGGGATTGTAGATACTATGCTAGCAAAAATGAAAAAAGCCAGAAAAGTGGCAATAACATTACCACATGTATTAACTGCCCCATATTACTTACAAAACTCCCATCACTTGCTTACCTTGCCAAACGCATATGCAGAACAAATTGCACAACAACTCAACCTTGTATTACGTGTCCCACCACTAGCTATCCCAGACTATCAAATCAAGTTGTATTTTCATAAAACCAGACAGAACGATCCAAAATTAAAGTGGTTTATTGAACAGTTCAATAAATTTATTAAGCTGTAACACCCCTTTACAGAAGCAGCTAGATTTTCGATCCAAAATGTCACTTTAGCCGTATAACTCAAATGCGTAACGACTTATGGATAAAGTATGAACATCAAGCTACTACTAATAGGGTTTTTGCTTTTAGCGCCTTTTACTAAAGCCTCTATATCTCAAAAACTGCTTTTGTCATCCGAACCTGTAGGCGGCTCTCCTACACTAAGTTATTTGTTTTGGGATGTGTACAAAGCCACTTTGTATGCGCCAAACGGAGAATTTGATATCTCAGAGCCGTTTGTGCTTAAACTGCATTATTTGCGTGATTTGAAAGGTGAAGACATCGCGGTTCGATCGATTGAAGAAATAAAAAAGCAAGGGTTTACAGACAAACAACGACTTTCCATGTGGCTTGATAAAATGCAGGCTATCTTTCCTGATGTTACTGATGGAACAGAGTTGTACGGTGAACGAACACAGCAAGGCACAAGCCGATTTTACTTAAGAGATTCTTTCATTGGTGAAGTTGACGATACTCTATTTACAGAAAAATTTTTTGCTATTTGGCTTGCCGAGAGTACATCAGAACCCAATATGCGCAAAGCGCTACTCAACTTAAAATAGAGGACTACCATGTTCAAAGTCATAACTTTCATAACCGTTCTTACACTTATCAGTGGATGTGGCACCAGTATTAATGCAGATAAGTATCAAACTATCAATCCAGCTTTTGATCCTTATATATTTTTCAATGGCAAAGTTAAGGCGTGGGGTATTGTACAAAATCGCTCAGGGGATCTTGTACAACGCTTTACTGTTGATATTGACGGCTCAATTGATAGTAGCAATGTACTAACATTGGACGAAACATTTCATTATGAAGTAGGGGAGGGGGTGGCTCATCGAGTATGGAAAATATCATCAAAAGGTAATAATAAGCTACAAGGCAGTGCCGGTGATATCTTAGGACTTGCTGAGGGCAACTTATATGGTAACGCAATGCGTTGGCAGTATATGATGGACTTACCCGTTGACGACACCAGCTATAAAGTTGAGTTTGATGATTGGATCTGGTCATTTAATGACAGCACGATTGTAAACCGCTCTTACATTAAAAAATTCGGTCTTACCATGGCCGAAGTTACGATTTTTATGCAGCGAGTACAGCTAGAATCGGTCACTGTTAAATAAATTAACCGAACCTTTCACCCTTAAAATAAACCTTACTTTCAACAACTTAATACACAGCAATATAGACGTAAAAAGCTGTAATTAAATATACAGCTCATTTGATAGACGCAATGAACATGTTACGTCTATCAACTTCCCACCTAATTAAGTGATAGTTCCATAAATACACTTAATGGGTTATCTCGATAAAAACCAAAACATGCTCTGCGTTTAAACCCTAAGTTCTCATATAAATTAATTGCTTCTGTTTGCTGGCTGCCAGTTTCTAAACGGATCACTGGGATTTGCGCTTCACCAGCATAATACAGCAGTATTTGCATAATACGCCTTGATAAACCTTTACCTCGGTAACTTGGGCACACATACAGTCGTTTAATTTCACCATACAGAGTATTATTAAATTGTTTTACAATTGCCCCGCATGCAACGATCCCATCCTCATTTTTCAATCCTACTGCATATACGTTTGGCTTACGAAGCTCTTCAAGACTCAAGGACTGATCACTGGCGATTGGATATAAGGTGTTCATAAGTCGGTCGATTTCAGAAAATACTTCAATAACACTTGGGTCTTCAGGGTTTAAATCGACTAATTGCATAGATAATTCTCAGTAATGTGCATACTTATTTTGGCGAATAATAAACTATACCGAGTTGAAATAAATGAACAAGTCTATTTATCCCATTATCGATAAGATTTGACTAATTCATTTTTGAAAGAAGTAATTAAGTTAAATACTTTGTGTCATAAGTTGTCAAAAAGGAAGTAGAGATGTGCCTATAAAACAGTCATTGTGCATCAATAACGATACATAACTCATTATAAATAACAAGTTAAAAACGTTTTAAGTTACTTAACACTTTGACTGCGCCCATAATGGATATACTACAATAAAAAAATGCCTAATGCGCTTGTTCACAATCACTCTCTATACATTGTGTTTGCTTAACTGTCGAGTGTTTTACGCCATCCGCTTGGCTTGGAAAGGTAAACAATGTCAGTGCTAACAATAATAATGTAATACCAATAGTAATAGGCAATGTTAGCTGTTGCTCTGAATCCAAACTATAAGTACGAAATAATGCCATGATGCGCTCCTCAATAAAAACTAGCTAACAAAAAGCACAACATCCTTGCATGAAACTCTATCAGTAGTAGCGACTAAATGAACTTTGTCTTAATAAAGTATTAGTATTTATAACAAACAGATTGAAAAAACTCAAACAAAGTAACTAGAATAAAAGAAAATAACCATACAAAAAAACTAAAAAATAGTAAATTATCTTTAAATATTAAGCAGATAACAAACTCATCTTACCAGTTTAAAAATAACACAATAAAGTATAAATAATTACTGCATACCACTATTTTAGTACTCTCAAAGAAAACTAACTATATGATTAATACTCTTTTCGTAAACCCCCTTTACAAACTTAACTGACTTCTTTTGCAAAAGCTAAATTCATGTCTTCATAATACATCAAAGTAAAACGCTTTATAACCTTTTTACAGTATGAGAGGGCAATGCCCTCTCTGTTTTTAGCTATTAATTTTTGACTGGGAAACCCCTATCACGCATTAGCGCACTTACATCGGCATCTCTACCTCTAAACAAGCGGTATGCCTCAGCTGGGTCAATTGCATTTCTTACTGAGAAAAGGTGCTCGACTAAGCGCGCAGCAACTTCTGAGTCATAAAAACCACCTGGCGCACTTGCAAACGCTTCAGCTGCATCAGAAGTTAATACCTCAGCCCAAAGATATCCATAGTAACTAGCAGCATAACCTTCGCCAGAGAATACATGACCAAAATGTGTACTGCGATGACGCATTACCAGCTCTTTTGGCATACCCAACTTTTCTAACTGTTCTTTTTCAAACTTAGCAGGGTCAATAAGTGCGGGATCGGTACTGTGATATAGTAAATCCATTATTGCCGACGCCATATATTCTGTGGTAGCAAAGCCTTGGTTAAAAGTCGATGATTTTTTGATCTTTGCGATTAACTCTTTAGGCATAGGTTCACCGGTCTCTTGATGTACCAAAAATTTGTTGATTACCTCATCGGTTGTTAACCAGCGCTCAAGAAGCTGTGATTGAAACTCGGTATAATCTCTAACACCATTATGTGAGCTTGGATATACCACATCTGCAGCTAAGAAATGCAAAGCATGACCAAATTCATGAAAGTATGTTTCAGCATCTGACCAAGAAATTAGAGTTGGTTTGCCTTGAGCACCTTTTACAAAATTAGAATTATTTGAGCTAAGTACATTTTTTTCACCATCAAAGGTTGTATAGCTTCGATAAGTGGTTGCCCAAGCACCTGAACGCTTACCTTTTCGAGCAAATGGATCAAGATACCAAAGACCTATGTGCTTACCAGTCACCTTATCTTTTACCTCCCAAACACTCACATCAGGGTGAAAAACAGGTACTTTACCTGTGGGGATTTCTATGAACTCGAAGTTAAATAACCTGCCAGCAACATAAAACATGGCATCTCTGAGTTTATCTAATTGCAAATACTGCTTCACTTCATTTGAATCTAAGTCATATTTGTCTTTACGAACTTTCTCAGCATAAAAGCGATAATCCCAAGGCTCAATCGTTATGTCAGCTCCTTCTCTATTTGCAATAGATTGCATATCGCCAACTTCTTCTTTTACTCTTGCGGTTGCAGCAGGCCATACTTTATTCATCAACTCCATCGCATTAGCAGGTGTTTTTGCCATGCGTGATTCAAGCTGCCATTGCGCGTAATTTTCATAGCCAAGCAAATTTACACGCTCATGACGTAAAGTCAGAATATTTTTAATAATTGCATTATTATCATATTCATCACCATTTCCACCACGGTTGTAATAGTTTTTCCAAACTTGTTCTCTTAAAGCTCGCTCTGTAGAGTACGTTAAAAATGGATCCATAGAAGAGCGTGAATTTGTAATTGCATACATCCCCGCTTTACCACGTTCTTTTGCGGCTTCTGCTGCTGCGTCTATAAATGACGATGGCAAGCCTGATAATTGCTCTTCTTTGAGATACACCACATAACTTTCTTCATCGGCTAACACATTTGCAGAAAACTGAGTATACAAAGATGCAAGCTCTTGGTTTATTTCTGTGTAGCGTGCTTTTGCTTCACCAGTTAGCGTAGCGCCGTTGCGAGCAAAGCTATTATATGTCATCCAAGTTATACGCTGTTCTTCTGGCGTTAAGTTTTTCAATTCTTCACTTTCGTACACACTTTTTACACGCTCAAAAAGTTTGCTGTTTTGTGTTATCTTGGAGTTAAAAGAAGATAGTTTTGGCGCCATCTCACTACGGATTTCTCTTAGCTCAGGACTAGATTTATTTGCACTCCAAATGCCATAGTAGGTATAAACACGGTCAAGTGTTTGACCTGCTCTTTCTAAAGCAACAATAGTATTTTGAAATGTGGGTGCATCGGAGTTGTTTGCAATAGCCTCAATTTCAACAAGCTGCTCTGCCATACCTGCCTCTAAAGCGGGCTTTAAATCTGCTAAGTCCATTTTGTCAAACTGGGGAACACCTTGATATGGACCTTTAAACTTTTGTAATAGCGGATTACTTTGTACGACTTGTTCAGTCATTATTTGCTCGTTATTTGACATTGCAGTGCAGCCCGATAGGGCAAATACGATTGCCGCGCTCAAAGCTGTAATTGTTGGTTTTATCATCATATGCTCTCAGATTTTTATTTTATAATCGTCAGTTAAACCTCCTCAGTCTAAATCGGGAACAAAAAACTGCAACATTAAAGCGGTAAAAATACATATACTGCGGTGAAAGTAAAATTGAGTTATTATTTTATGCTCACTATAACTAAAATTTTAGTTAAAACTCTAATGCAACTAGCGGAGGCATTATGAACATTGGCATATTCATTTATGATGGTGTTGAAGTACTTGATTTTACAGGACCATATGAAGTGTTCTCAACGGCAAACCGTTTTGTTGACGAACATATAAATATCAGTTTAATCGCCCCCTCACAGTCACCAGTAAGAACACGAGGTGGTATGAGTGTAAACCCCCATTACAGTATCTATGCAAGCCCACATTTTGATTTACTCATTGTTGCAGGTGGAAAACATCATGGCATAGTTAAAAACCCAACTATTTTGCAGTGGCTAGCAGAAACAGCTCAACATACGCGTTCTTGTGCTTCTGTTTGTACTGGTGTGTTTTTATATGCAGCTGCTGGGCTTATTGATGAAAAAAAAGTGACGACTCACCAGCAAGATATAGATGAACTTAAGCATCAATATCCACAACTTCATGTTATTGGCAACGTTCGCTATATTATGGATCAAAATTTTACTAGCTCAGCAGGAGTATCTGCGGGTATAGACATGAGCTTAGCCCTATTGGAAAAAAGATTTGGTGAAAGAATCGCCAAGCAAACGGCTCAACAAATGGAATACTTGGGGTGAACCACACCAAGTATCATAATCAACTTTGCAACCAATGCTCATCTAGCGCAATATTTTTTATTATCTTGCAGTATTAATAACCTCAAGATCAATTTGTGCGCAAACTTGCTCTAACTCAATTTTTATATCAACGTACAGTGCTCGATGTGTTTCGCTTTGCTCTTTATCTTGTGCTGATATTTCAAGTTGATTTGTTAGATGATGCAATCGCTTAGCACCAACATCGCCCGCTTGACCTTTCAGTGCATGAGCTGCCTGCTTTACTCCCTGTTCGTCAACTTGCTCAATTGCATCTGTCAATTCAGTTAAGCGAGCATTCGCGCTTTCTTTGAACAATTGACAAATCTTTGTGTATAAATCTTTATCATGCATTAAACGTGCTAGCGCTGCTGTACTATCTAATGATGGAATATCAACAGGGGCCTGATATTTATTATCCCTATCAGGGGAATTGCTAAGCTGTATACTCTGTGAAGCTTTCACACTTGCTGCCTTGTCAACATAGTTACTTAACGTACTAAATAATCTTTCAGCATCTATCGGTTTAGTAACATAGTCATTCATACCAACCGATTTACAACGCTCAGCTTCTCCGTGCATAGCACTTGCCGTAAGTGCAATAATAGGCACTGATTTATAAAACTCTCCCCCTTCGCCTGAGCGAACAGCTGCCGTTGCCTCATACCCTGTCATAACTGGCATATTACAATCCATCAAAATGGCAAGCACTTCTAGTTGCTCTAGTGCATATCCTTTTAGCTTCTCAAGGAGCTCATGACCTGAATGCACCAATATTGATGTAATATGATGAGCGCTTAATACTCCTTTTGCGACTTCTAAGTTAATTTGGTTATCATCTACGATGATAACCGTATGCCCTTTGAGTAAAGAAAACCGACTAGCAAAGTTTTTACTTTCACCATGGGTATTAGCAAGGCCAAAAAGCGTCAGAGTATCAGCTTTATTAAAGGCCGCAAGTACATCAATATAACGCACAGGTTTGCTAATAGTAGCTAAAGCACATTTGGGAGGAGTCGGATCTGTGATTGGGTCATAAATAAAGCATGCTTTTTTTCCTATACTTGGTCCAGTAGAGAGGTTTTGTCCAAGTTCACTACCAAAATCAATCAACCAAAAATCAGCATGATCCAAATCACAAATACTGGCACCAAATAACTCTATAATTTTTTTCCAGTATGTTTCTTCAGGTTTAGTTTTAGCCGCTAAAAAAATCTTTTTTACCATCTAAAATAGGAATCAAATTCAATTTTTTTGAATTATGACGAGCATAGGGAATATTGAATGAAAACGTACTGCCTTTATCTTTTTCTGATTGAAATTGGATATTGCCACCCATTAATTCGCATAGCTGTTTACATATAGATAAACCCAGCCCCGTTCCGCCATACTCATTTGACACGCTTTGTGTTTCTTGACTGAAGGCTTCAAATAGGCGATTAAAATTATTTTTTGCAATCCCCACTCCGGTGTCTTTAACTGATACTTCCAACCATACCTGCTTATCATCTTCTTTTGTTTTAGCATAAATAAAAACACCGCCGCATGAAGTGAACTTAATTGCATTACTAATCAAATTATAAAGTACTTGCTTTAAACGCCCTGCATCGCCTTCAAGAGTGAGGTATCTTACGTCAGTAACATCTAATAGGTATTCAAGATGCTTTTGCTGTGCTTTTATTCCTACTGAGCTGGCAACATGCTCTAACATTTGAATTGGATTAAAAGGCTGGCGATCCATTTCCAGTTTTCCTGCCTCTATTTTCGATAAATCTAAAACATCATTTATTAAACTCAATAACGTCTTTGCACTGGTGCTCATCATATCTAAATAATTAGATTGTTGTTGGCTGAGCGCTTCACGCCGCACAAGATCTAAGGTGCCCAAAATACCATTTAAAGGCGTTCTCATCTCATGACTAATACTCGATATAAAAGCACTTTTAACCTTTGATGACTCTTCAGCACGACCCTTAGCCAGCGCCAGTTCTAAGGTTCTTTGCTCAACTTTCGCCTCTAAAGACGCATTTATTTTAACAATTTCAGTACGGACTTTATTTTGCTCTGTAATATCGGTGACAAACATTGCAAAGCCAAGTAATTGACCATCCACTGAATGAATAGGTGATGCGGTTAAGTGTAAATCTAAATCCTTATTTTCCAACGCTACTTTAATTTCTAAATCCTCTAACGGTAACCTATTTGATACATTGTATAAGGTGGCATGCAGATAGTTTTCAGGGATATAACGGTTCAGTCGTTTATATGAAGCATTTGTTATGTCTTTTAGCTCGGTAAAAAATTGTTCCGCAGCATGGTTATGACTGGTTATTTTTAGTTCATTATTAAAGCCAATAATACCGTCTGATGCACCATTAATAATATCCGCTAGTTGAGAGCGGGCTTCTAGCAATTGCTGGTTATTTCTGAAGTAAGCCCAAAAAGCCAGCAAACCTAACGTAAAGATAATCGCGATTATAAAAATTAGAGAATAAGCACTTAAGCGCTTGTACTGTAGTGCTTCTTCGTATTGTGCATACGGTATTAAACTAACCCCTATTACCCTACCTGTGTCTGAATTAGATGACGCAAATAACTCTGCTCGCTGTGTCAAATAGTCCATATTTTCAGAGCTTACAATAGAAACATTCTTAACTAACCAAGGTTGCTCTCTGTAGTACGATTGCCAATTTTCCTGTGGGTTAAGATCTTTGCTAAAACGCAGAGCTTCATTAGGATGGTAAATAAAGTGCCCATCAGGTGTTAATAAATTCACTTGCATACCTATTGGTAATACATGTTTAAGCTTATCAAGTAACACATGTGCGTTAATATTCGCCACTAAAACAGCAAACAGTTCATTATGCTCATTATAAGCTGGCATTGCGATTCGCAAAGTAGGCTCTAACGGATAGACAATTTTTCCATGCTCTTTATTTAAATCTATCTGAGAGGCATAAATTCGACGCTCTGTTAACTTAAGAGCTTGTGTAAAGTAATCTCTGTGGAACTTATTTTGTAATTTAGTGTGTGGTTGCACAGCAACTAAACCACCATAGCGGTCTGTTCTCACCAACTCATCGCCTGACTTACCATCGAGTAAGCGTAATTGGTTAATTTCACCATAGGTATACATCATCGAGCTAAAAATCATCGCTAAACGGTTTTTCCACAACTCAGTCTTCGTGCCATCTTTAGGGTCAATTCCTTGGTTGCGCTGTGCTCGCGAGATCCCTTGTATTGGCGGAGTATCAACTAAAAAGTTAATGTAATTTCTATATATCTTTACTTCATTTTCAAATACCTCTTGTTGCTCAACCAACAGTTCTGCAAGTTGTTTTGCTACGGTGTTCTGCGCCTGCTTTTTAATATTACGATCATATACCCACACGACAGAAACCATTATAATAATCAATATAATCAAACAACTAGAAAGAGGTACACGCTTAATCCATCGATAAGTAGGTTTTTTTGATCCCACCATTTATAGCTCCTTTATCGTCACGCAGTTTCGGCCATTCTTTTTTGATAAGCAGAGTAGTTCATTGACTGCTTGTAGCCATCTTTGACCATTTGTCTCTATTACAACATCACTATATACAGCACCTATACTCAACGTTATATAGCCAAGTTCAGACCCTTCATGAATAATGTAAGCCTCTTTTATACGGCTCTGTAGCTTATTAGTGAGTGTCTCCAAACCATAAATACTGACTTGAGGGACAATGCAAACAAATTCATCCCCACCATATCTCACTATGGCGTCTTCACCTCTAAAAAGATTGCTTTGAATTAATTGTGCAACTTGCGTTAAACATTTATCTCCTTTGAGGTGCCCGTAAAAATCGTTATATTTTTTAAAACAATCAATATCACCTATGACCAATGCAAACGCAGTCTCATTTCGTTTTGCATACGATAGGCGCTTATCAAATTCAGAATTTAAATAATGGCGGTTATAAACTTGAGTTAATCCATCGACAAATGCCATGGCTTCTAATTGTGCATGCTGATTCTTTAGTTTAACCTGTGCAGCCACTCTATGGCGCAGCGTTAATGCATTAACAGGCTTTATAACAAAATCACTTGCCCCAGCTTGCCAACATTTTGTTTGTTCATGATCTTGATGATAAGAAGTAACAAAAATTACGGGAATATCTTTAGTATCTGATCGCGCCTTTAGCGCTCGGCATGTTTCTAAGCCATTTAAACCTGGCATTTCCACATCCATCAAAATCACATCAGGGTGATGTAACTCACAATACTCAATACATGCAAAACCACTGACACAGCGCTGCACCGTATAATCTATGGAGAGAATTTTTTGAAGCACCAGATAATTTATATCATCATCTTCAACCACTAAAATATTAGCGTGCATCGCAACTTATTCCGTAAGTTATCATCATAGAGAAGGTTTGATTTAACTTTAGTTGACGGCGGGGGATTTGCAAAAGCGCATTACAACAGAACGCTTTGATTTGACTACTAACATTTTCTGAACAGTTGAATTAAAAGATATTGAGCACAACAACCATCTTAGCATGCTCAATACTTACCCATTAAAAGACGTTAAACTTATCGAACATCCCCACGGTTATGCGTAGACCAGTAATCAATCTTCGGACCTTTAGGTACTACCTGTGTTGGATTAATCATCATGTGGCTATAGTAGTAATGCCTTTTGATATGCGAAAAGTCAACCGTGTTTGCAACACTCGGCCATTGATACAACGCTCGAAGGTAGTTGGCTAGATTAGGATAATCTTCAATACTTCGCTTGTTACACTTAAAGTGACCAAAATAAACGGCATCAAAACGTATCAACGTCGTAAATAAACGCCAATCTGCCTCGCTAATATTATCTCCCACTAGATAAAGTGACTTTTGAAGTATCGCTTCTACTTCATCAAGTGATGCAAATAGCGCATCGTAGGCTTGTTCATATGCGTCTTGAGTGGTCGCAAAACCACAACGATATACCCCGTTATTTATATTTTGATAAACAAACTCATTAATTTTATCAATATCTGCACGCAAACTTTTAGAGTAGTAATCATCATGATTACCCGTAATGTCATTAAATGCGTGATTAAACATACGAATGATCTCACTTGACTCATTACTCACAATTTTCTTTTGCTGCTTATCCCAAAGCACTGGGACAGTGACACGACCAGAATAATCACTATCATTAAGCGTATATACCTGATGCATAAAATTAAAATCATATAAATCGTCACCAGAACTACCATTTGTTCTATCAAAGGTCCAACCATTCTCTAGCATATCAGGACTAACGACAGACACTGATATATGCTCCCCAAGCCCTTTCAGTGCTCTAAAGATTAGTGCTCGATGCGCCCAAGGACAGGCCAGTGAAACATATAAATGATAGCGACCAGATTGCGCTTTAAAACCGGCATCACCTGTCAGACCCGCTGAACCATCGGGAGTTACCCAGCTTCTCAACTTAGCAGCTTCTCGTTCAAATTTACCTTCATTTTTACTGGTGTCATACCACTTATCTTGCCATTTTCCATCTACGAGTAAACCCATAATTTCCTCCTACTCAAACAATATCGCCAAACTTACCTTGTTGATAGTCACGCACAGCGTCGTGAAGTTGTGCTTGCGTATTCATTACAAAAGGTCCCATATGTGCAATTTTTTCGTTAATTGGCTGCCCTGCTAAAACTAATACTCCTAACCCTTTTGTTGATGCCTTTAAAGTCAGCAATTCAGTGGGTAACACTTCCAATAAATAGCCTTCTGTAAATTCAGTGTTTAATAACCCTCCTGTGTGGACATACACCAGTACTTTGCCATACATAGATACATCAAGAATCGTTTCACTTAACGGGGGCAATATCACATCTGCAATCGCGCCATCTCCCGCAAGACCTTGGATTGCTCCCTCAATGCAGTTAGAGTCCATCACCCAGGCACCAGCTAAAGCACGTAGCTCAGCCAGCTCACTGTTAATAAGTTTAGGAATACCAAACTCAAGCGAATCTTGGTACTTAGGCGAACGCATTTTGTCTTTTGCCGGCATGTTTAGCCAAATTTGAAAACCGTGCATACCATTGTCTTCATCAAGTAACGGCATTTCACTGTGTATTACACCGCGGCCGGTGCTCATCCATTGAACATCACCACCACGAATAGCTTTTTTGTTCCCCATCTGGTCTTGATGCTCAAACCCGCCTTTGCGAATATAAGTAAAGGTTTCAATTCCTCGATGAGGGTGAGGCGGAAAGCCGCCCATATAGTCACTCTCATTATCGGATTTTAGTTCATCTATCATCAGATAAGGATCAAGACTTTTGCCATCAAACCCCGCTATTCGACTAATATTAACCCCTGCGCCATCGCGAGTAGGGTAAGCTTTTTGGGTACGAATTATTTTCATGTTTCATTCCAATCTTTGTTCAATATTCACACTCTAACAAAAGTTAATACGAATAAAAATTAGCAAAAACAGGGGAGATCATTCGTTTAATGAGAATGACAAACCGCTTGTGCCCATTATTTTCCAAGCTAGGATGAAAACAGGCATATTTAAGGAACAAATAGATGATACGACACACTTCAATTGCAACACTGATTTTTAGTGCACCGAGTACAGCAACATTGGCCTGTGATACCATGCCAAACATTACGAAATGCTGTTTCACAATATCAAATATTCACTAGACAGAAGCGTTTTCACGCAATTTTTAGCAATAATGAATTGGCACAACTCACTGAATGGATGAGTAAAAATAAGCCTTTGGTTGAGATGAGTATTACGCCTATAAGCCACTCTTATTTTGCGGTAGTTGGATTATACAAAGCACATTTTTGGCCTGAACATTGTGTACAAAAAAACCAATCTCAAACTTAGTTGCAAATCAAACTCGCCCACTATGACGATGATATTTATCAAAAGTTGAGTGAATAATTTTTTGGTGAACTTGTGACTGTATCAGCACATCGTGTTTATACTCATCCGCGCCCCTTTATTCACCATGGTGCATTCACCTCTGGCAGAGACTTTGTTACGCACCTAAATTCATTTCTCCCTTTGCACAGAGATTGATATGCACTTGAGATGTTTTTTCATGAACTTAGCCATATTCCATTTGGCCAAAATGACAAATTAAAAAACAGTTTTGAACAGGTATTTAGTGGCTATGAAATTACTCAGCATGGCCGTATTTGGCATCCCATTTTATTTTTCACCGTGGGCGAAGTAACACGTCAAGCCATTGCCAAAGCCAACCCTGATTATCAACCTTATGCAAACAAGGCGAATTTGAATAAAGGTCGGTGGGATTATTTAAAAGAGTTAAAGCAACACTGGTTGCCCTATATAAATGGTCAAGTATCAATGGACGAAGCATTGCATAACTTAGCAAAAGCCATTAAGGAACGCACTTAATCACCGTTAAGCGCGTTGCGTAAATAACAGACTTTTTAAACTCGCTTCAGGGTTAATATCTGCAAATTCAGGCGGATTATCTAAACGCTCAACAAAGACCATATTGGGTGCTTGCTCGGCCATTTCATCAATTAAAAACTGGGCGTTAAGGCTTGGATCATTAACACACGCAAGCACTTGCCCTTGTTCACTGAGTAGCTCAGGTAAGCGACGAAGAATCTTTTTATAGTCTTTAGTCAGTGCAAAGCTGCCTTTTTGAAAAGAAGGCGGGTCAATTATCACTAAATCATAAGGCCCAAATTTGCGCACTTTTCCCCATGATTTAAATAACTCATGACCTAAAAATTTCACTTTAGTTAAGTCATGGTTATTGGCCCTATGATTTTCTCGGCCTTTACTTAACGCCGCTTTAGCCATATCTAGATTGACCACCTGCTTGGCACCACCCGCAATCGCAGCCACTGAAAAGCCACAAGTATAGGCAAATAGGTTTAAAACACTTTTACCACTGGCGTGCGATTTTACCCAACTGCGACCACAGCGCATATCCAAAAACAAACCATTGTTTTGTTTGTTACCTAAATCCAATAAAAAGGTCAGTTCGTTTTCAACCACCGCTTGCTCGTTAGACAATTCGCCCCATAACACTTGCAGCTCACAATCAGCACGACTTCTATGGTGTAATAACACACTTTTCACGTCATTTTGCCATGTAGGTAATTGCAACCAGCTAATTACAAGCGTATTAAGCGCATCAATAAAACCAACTTCAGGCTCTTTGAACAACGAAATTAAAACCTGCCCAGATAACCAATCCACACTAATATGCTCAAGGCCAGGCCAACATTGCCCTCGGCCATGAAATAACCGCCGTACTTCGGTGGGTAATACATCAATTTGGCGAAGGTGTTCATCAAGCAAGGGCAGGGCGGTTGGCGTCATAATATAATACCAGTAGTAAACAGGCGGGCCATTGTACGCATATTTTATGATTGGCACCACTTTCACCCTCACGCTCGGTGCCAACATCAAGCTCTCTTTTGCTTATCCCAAATTAAAGTTAAGGTTATTTAGATTGGTACACAATCTCTCCCTCTAGCAACGTCATAACCACTTTCGCTTGCTTTACTTGCTCTGCATCTAACTCAAATAAGTTTTTGTCTAAAACAATTAAATCAGCCCGCTTACCAACTTCAATGCTACCCACCAAATGTTCTTGGCGCATTGCGTAAGCGCCATTAATGGTATAGGCCGCAATGGCCTGAGCCAAAGTAATATTTTGCGGCGCACGTGAAATAGCATGGCTTAGTCCTATAAAAGGATTAAAGGTACTCACGTTCCAATCGCTACTTAGGGTAAGGGTTGCGCTGGCATTTTGCAGGCTTTTAATAGGCACTAAGTCTTGCGAGCGCTCAATGCCAATTAGCGAAATATTTTCAGGCCAATGAGCAGGTTGGCTAAACTCCCCTGCAACTTGCGCATCAGCAATCACATTTAACTTAGCAAAACGAGGTAAGTCTGCAGGGTCAACAACTTCTAAATGCGTTACTCGGTGACGTGCTGTACCCTTTGATGCGTTTTCAACCGCATTAAGTGCCTCATGAATGCCTCTATCACCAATACCATGAATATTAAAATCAAAACCAACTGGCTCAAGCGCTTTAATATATTTTTCTAAGCGCGACTGCGTAAAGTAGTTAAGCCCTTTATTTTCATATAGGTTAAGCCAATTAACCTCATAGGATTCATGCATAGCTGCGGTACTGTTAACCAAAATACCGTCCATATAAAACTTAACTTGGTCCACTTTCAATAAGCTATCAGCAGGGCGGCTAAACAGTGACTTTAAACTGGCTAATTGTTTTTCGTCACTCATTTGTGGATAAGCCCAAAGCCCTAAGCTAACTCGCAGTGTTAACTTGTTCTCATCCGCCACTCGCTGCCAAGTTTGTAAGTGCCCACGCTGCCAATATGTTCGCGCATCACTAATTGATGTAATACCCACTTTGTTCAATTCAGGCATAGTGTATTCAAGCAACCCCAAATAGTCTTGCTCAGCAGCGTCTGAACGAGAGCGCATAGCAAGCTCCATCACTTGGTTACCTGCATTATCATATAAAATGCCGTTAAGATTACCTTGTTCATCTCGTCCAAGTACACCGCCAATAGGGTCGCTACTGTCTTGCGTTATGCCTGCCATTGCCAGTGCTTTACTATTAACCCACATTGAATGAGAGGTTTGCTCCATAATGATAACGGGGCGATCTGACACCGCTTCGTCAAGCACAAATAATGGATTGCTTTGCATATCCAATAGCGTCGCTATTTCATGTCCATAACCTATTAACCAACTGGTGTCTGGGTTTTGTACATTTGCCTCATATAACAATTCAATGTATTCATCCTCACTGGCATAACTCGGTAAAGTTACTTGCGTTACTTCTGATGCAGACTCCAAAGGGTGAATATGCACATCATGGAAACCAGGCAGTAGCATCTTACCTTTTAAATCTATTATCTGAGTATTTTCACTCACATAATTCTTCGCTTTATCATTATCACCGACATAAATAATTTTATTCTCTTGAATGACAACCGCTTGCGCCCAAGGCTGTTCAGTATTGACGGTATATACTTGGCCATTGACAAATACCTTAGTGGACTCAAGCTGACTGATGGTGTTTTCGGTTGCTTGCGATAGTGTATTAGAGCTATCCCCACACCCAGACACGGCACAGCTTAATAAAAGTACTGAGGTAAAAAATGACATAGTTGAATGACTCATAGTTGACTCCTTTAAGTTAGGGATACACTATCAAAGTAGAGGTAACCGCAAGGTAACAGTATAGGCACACTATGATTATATTACTGGTCGAAGACGATACCGTGCTCGCAACGCACAGTATTAACTTTTTAGCACAAGAGGGCATTGAAGTAGATTATGCCAGCACAGTGAAGCAGGCTCAGGCTATTAGCGAGCAACAACAATACGATGCCATAGTATTAGATATCAACCTGCCCGATGGAGATGGCCTCAGCTTAGCTAAGCATTGGCAAGGCACGCGCGATGAGCCAATTTTGTTTCTCAGTGCGCGGGATAAACTTGATGATAAATTAAAGGCTTTCTCATTAGGTGCCTTAGATTACTTAACAAAACCGTTTGCTTTGGCTGAACTGGCAGTTCGTATTAAGCTATTGGCAAATAAAACTTTAGTTAAAAAAAGTACCACCTTTAAACTCGACTCACTAAGCGTGGACTTACAAGCAAAAATCATTACTAGAGGACAAAGAGTAATCATACTTTCCCCACAGCAATGGCTGTTACTGTCTCTTCTCATTGAGCACTATCCTAACCCCGTTAACAAGTCTTGTATTATTAATCATATTTGGCCCGATGAAGATACGAATAATAATATGTATAAATCACTACTTACTCGGCTTCGCACCAACTTAAGTCGTGATGAGGAGGTGCCTTTACTGCACACGTTAAAAAAGCAAGGGCTTGTGTTAAGGGTGGCTAATGCGTAATACCTCCATAATACGTTACCTTAGTATGCGCATTATCTTGCTGATGTTAGTACTGATGGTATGCTGGTTGGGCATCGCTAAATACGGTTATGAATTTGCGCTTGATGACAGTGCCGAACATTACTTATACTACGATGCACAGCTGGCGCAAAAACAGTTAATAACGCTCCCATTTAGTGACGACTTTAAGCTAGTCACTCGACAGCAAGACTCTTTGCCATTATCGGTGCAACAAGCATGGCGTGCGGGGCTGCTACCACTAAACCAAGTCACTTTATTGCATCAAGCAACATTAGATACCTACATTTTGCCTTGGCAACCACTGAACTCGAACGCGGTTCCTATTTTTGTCCTACATTCTTTTAACTCAGAAGATACCTTATCCATTATGCCGTGGCTTGTTCTTCTCATTACGGTGCTAAGTATCCCGGTTTTTTATATTGTGATCAAAAGTGCACTTAAAATAAGAGAGCAAATCAATACTCTAAAGACATTTGTAAGCACCAACAAACAAACTGAGCAAGTAAGTAAATTTGAAGAATTACATACATTTTATCAAGCTTTGAATATTGCACGTCAGGCGCAGCAATTTGCACAGCAGCGAGAGCGATTGGTATCGGCATATTTGAGCCATGAAGTCCGCACACCCCTTGCACAAATCCAACATGGTATATCACGCCTGCAACAACTAGATAATATGCCCTTTGAAGCAATTGATGTGTTACAAACTCTAGAGCTGTCTCAACTTAGGCTTACCTCAACTAGCAATGCCGTGCTCGCGTTATGGCAACAAGATGAAGTAGCCAAGCAGCAACTTGATTTGCGAAGCATCGTAACTCGTGTTGTAAATACCCATTCAAGTACCAGCCATTCAATTAAACTAACACTGAATGCTTTTGAAGTGATCAAGCCCATACACCTTGCTTTATTTGAATTGCTGATAACACAGGCAATTGAAAATGCCCTGCAACATGGAGCTTCACCACTGTTTGTTATGGTAGAGCCTGAACAGTTGATTTTTCAAAACGCTATGCCAAAAGATACAAAATCATCTTCTGGCGTTGGGCTAGGAAATTTATTAATAAAACAAATATGCCAGCGATTAAATTGGTATCATAGCTATGAAATAAAAAATAGTAAGTACACGCTTACTATTAGGTTCAAGGCAATTATGTAACATATTATGCATTTTGCGCATAGCGCACAAACTCAGAATAAATTGAGTCTTTAATGAGCCTGTCAGGCGTAAAGGCATAGTAATGCTGATATACATTTTCAATAGCCCCTATAAAACACACATCACGGTTACGCTCAATTTCACCTTTAACCGATAAAGGTGCAGGAAAGAGACCAAACCCTTGCTGACCTAATGCAACCATTAATGCACTATCATCGACATGACCTGCAATGCTTATTTCAATACCTAACTCATCTAACCAATAATGAATAGAGCTAGTCATTGGGCTAGCTTTGGCAGGTAATACAACTGGCACATCCGCCAACGTAGCGGGATAATTAGCTTGTAGCTTTTGCTGCCAATCTCTTGCGCCAAAAAAACCTAACTGACTTTTACCTATTTCATGGCAAAACACTTTGAAAGGGAGGCTGCTATCTAGTGGTTTATCAGCTAGCACCAAATCAAGCTTATGCGTAGCCATTTGCGCCAGCAACTCGGCTTGTTGACCATCAATACAATGCAAATTAGCAATGCGTTCATTTTCAATCAAAGGAGCAAGCCATTTAGATACCAATGATTTAGGCAGCGCATCAGATATGCCTACTTTAAGCGTGCGAGATAATGAACCAATGTCGCCTTGGGTCGTTTCTAGCCACTCATTCGCAATCGTAAACATATCATCTGCATATTGCTGAGTTATTTGTCCAAACTCAGTTAAACGTAAACCTCGTCCCTCTCTTAAAAACAAAGACTTGCCAAGACGTTGTTCTAAGCTGGTGATCTGTGCGCTGACTGTTTGTGGGGTTAAATGTAGTATTTTACTTGCTGCAGCAATACTGCCATGGCGACTCACCTGCCAAAAATAATAGAGATGGTTATAATTAATGTTGGTTATCATTCGTTAATACCTACCAATAAGTAAGAAATAATCAGCTTTTTTCTTTTCATATACCTTAGTAGATTTACATGGTACCTGCAATTGCAGTGCGATAAGTTGAATCAACTAACACATGAGCCTAGCTATGAAACTAAAGTTATCAATTAAAGACAAAACAATAATGACCTCAGCAATGAGGGTAAGGCTGTCAAAACTGATAGCTACACAGTTAAATAAATATGCCCTAAATATTCGCACTGTTGAGCTACATATTGACGATATTGAGTCTCGTCAGCATGGTATTATGAAGCAATGTCGAATCAACTTGCTGCTTCCAGGGCTGCCAGATATTAGGCTCAAAGCAAAAGGCAACAATATGCTGCAAGCAATAAAACGTGCGCTACAAAATAGCCAAACTTTATTGGCACAAAAGTATTCAATTTCTAACTAACCGCAAATTTGAGTAAGGATTTTGAAATAGTAATTGCTTAATAAGTCATATTGCTTATCATCCAATGATGATTTTTCGTTCAATATCAAGATGCTTTTATGCAGTCATAGCTAGCTATTACAAATGAAAGCAGATAGAGGACTAAATAGCTTATCCAGAACTAAGGTTAACGCGTTTAATTTGTTACTTTTGCTTTTCCATAAAGCGCGGAAGTAAGCTCGTTAGCAGGTATTTTACAGTTACATTAGTTCCATTCATCCCAAGCACTTGCAGTGGCATGGATGCCACTCTATTTAACAGACCATACTCAGGTTTTTTCGCTCGCTGCCGATAAGCACATATACTGTAGCTAAATACTCCCTTATTATGAAAATAACGCCAACAATTCATCAACCCGCAGTTAGTGCCAAATCAAACACCTCATCAAATAATAGCCTGCTGACCAAAGAGGTTGGAAAGCCATTTCGGTTATCTCAACGTGATACGAATACATTATCAACACAACAAACTGAACAATCAGAAAAGGGGAAAAGTAAATCAAAATTACCGGCACACATAGAAGCGCTAATAGAGCAAAAGAAAGAGTTAAAAGAACAAATTGAAGAGCAACAAAAAATCCTTGAAAACCTCAAATCTAGAAATGACTTAGACGCTCAAATAAAACAAGATTTAGTTAAGCAGCAAACAGAGTACTTAGCGCAATTGCAAATACAGCTACTGAGCGTATCAAGGGCTCTGCAAGATGCACTCAAAAAGTCCGGCGTAAATGATCCCAGTCAATTGGTAGATGTCCTTACCTAAATAACTAAAAGCCTACTAACAATACTTTTCCAAGTGCCATACCATCGCGCTGGCAACTAAAATCAATTCGGCTATCTAATTGCGTTTCATAAAGAGATTCTAACTTCCTAAAAGGGGTACCAATAAACTTAACCGCTTTTATACGTAAGCTCATGCGGGTACGCTTATCTAAAAACGCATAAGCTGTCGCACTGAGAGTGTGCTTACAAGACTCTAAAATGTCATTTGAAAGGATATTTTGATGAATTGCTTGGTGAATTTCTTGTTTATCAATATCATGATGGCTACTGGCTAATATACAAGTGGCATACACATCTAATAAGCCAACAGCTCTCACTTTTTGCGTATTTCTGTCTTCGTACATGGCCATCACACATGGCACTTTCGTTTCATCAAAATATTGTGGTTTTATTGATTGAATAACAAGCTCTTTATCAACATGCTTATGAATTAGGCGCTCTAGTTGATTAAGCTTTGGTAGTGCAAGCTCACCATTAATTTCGACTTCCTCAAGCATAATGAGGCTTTCTTCAGTACCTTGAACCAACGGCAATAATTGATCGTGTAAATCTTGATCTGAAAATGGTTTTGAGAGTACAAATCGAGCACCGGCCTGCAGCGCTTCATCTACTTGCTCCTTCTCATCAACCGTTGTGATCATAGCAACCGTCATATTCAACTGTCGTTTTTTTATTGCTCGCAGCAGCGCTAGCCCTGACAAATCAGGCATATACCAGTCAGTTAAAACGATATCAGGTTGCCAGTTGCCGATTTCTTTTAAAGCGCCTTTTACGCTACTGGCTTTTCTGATCAATAGCTTTCGATAACCAAACTTTTCTAACGCTCGCCTCACAATCTCTAACGTTGCTTGGCTATCATCAACAATTAATATCTTCACATTTAACCACTTTATACAAAAACTTGTTTTTTATTATAGGCATATTTTTTATGTATCACTAAACTGAACAATAGTTTCCAATTGAAGTAAGTAAAAAATACAATGCAGAGTTTCAATTTACCCGCTGATGTTTACCAGTATATCGCCATCAACATTGGTTTACTCATTTTAGCAGCATGGTTTTACATCTTGCTACTTATACTGCGCGAATTTAGACACTTTGCAACGGGCATGATCCAACAACAGCCTAACACACAAAACCAAGACATTTTAAATATCTGTAGAGAATCGGTCGACAATGCGCTCAATTACGTTAACGATAATAGTGACACGATTGCGCAACTGTCACTTATCCAAAACACTTTAGAGCAGCAACTCAACGAAATTCGCAACTCAACAAAAGATCATATAACGCCCAAAGAAGAAGCTTCTATCAAAGCTCTGAACCAGAAACTGATTCAATCTCATGCACTAATTAGAAAATTAAAAGGCGACCTAGATAAAAGCACAGGCATACTTAAACATGCCAAAAAGAAGCTATATAGCCAACATGATGAAATTGAAACATTACAAAAAGAGCATCAACAATTACAAGAAAAATATGAAGCAATCCAATCACAAACAGAGCCTCCCACTGAGAGTATTCAGAAAATGGCAACAAACTTTGAGCGTGAGAAAGCAACCATGACTGACATAATAAACAGTTACAAACAGCAAATTTCCGAGCAGAACCAAGCGCTAGAGCAACTTTCTTTGCAAGCAGACAACACACATGAAGGCACAGATTTAAACGAAATAAAAACTGAGCTTGAACAAACAAAACAAGCTTTAAAGCACCTTACAAAAGAGAAAAAATTCATTGAAAGCAGGTATTTAGAATTGACTAAGAAAAAAGGAGGTAAATCATCAGATCAGGACTAACATTCCAAAAAATAAATGAATGATGAAAAAATCAATACAAAAAATTAACTTTAGTGACATACTTTAAAAAACAATGTATTTTAGTTACATATCTTTATCATGTCTCTGTCGTAATTTTAAAAATGAATTGAAATAAGAGCCAATATAGTTTGACCGTCAAATGGGAAAAAGGATTACATATGACGTATATATCAGATACCAGCACTCAAGATACACAAATACAAAAACAACACTCAAAAGTAACCCTCTTCATTACCATCTCAGGGCTCATTGCGCTGCTTGTATTTTCCTATTTTATTATTGCGCCCGCGTTTGCAAATTGGAGTAGCGGAAAAAGTGCCATTGCACTCGATAAGCTTAGAATTGCTCAAGTAGAAAAAGGCCTATTCATCAAAGACTTTTCATTACAAGGAAAAGTGATTGCGGCTAGGCGTCCAGTGCTTTATAGCCCTGCCCAAGGTACCGTAACGTATCTTGTTGAAGCTGGAGATAGCGTAGTAAAAGGGCAAGCTTTGGCAAACATAGAAAGCCATGAGTTAAAAAGCCTTTACAATCAAGAGTTTGCAAATTTAACCAAATTAAAAACCCACCTTGAGCGAGAGAAAATTCAAGTAAAAAAGTCAAACCTGCAGCAAGATAACCTCATTGGCAAAGCTGAAGTAGCACTCAATGCCGCACAAAGAGAAATGCGGCGCTCTGAAGAAGCAATGAAAGACAATGTAATCAGTGATATAGATTATCAAAAAGCCAAAGATGATTTACAAAATGCAAAGCGTGAATATCAGCATGTACTTAAAGAGGTTGCGCTACTCAAAGAGAGTCAGAAATTTGAAATTCAAACTCGTGAGCTTGAGCTGGAATCACAAAAAGTTAAAGTCACAGAATTAAAACGACAAGTAGATGGCTTACAAATTGCGTCACCTGTTACAGGAATAGTGGGTAATTTAAATGTTCAACAAAAAAATGCCGTAGCAAAAAATCAAGCACTCTTAAGAGTCATAGATCTCACCCAATATGAATTAGAAATACAAATTCCCGAAAGCTACGCAGATGACTTAGCGCTTGGTATGGAAACACAGATCACACTTAATCAATCCCAATATAGCGGTGAACTTGTTGCTATTTCTCCTGAAATATCTCAAGGAACCGTTAGGGGTAAAGTTCGCTTTAAAGATAACACGCTAACCGGCCTTAGACAAAATCAGCGCCTAACTACACGCATAATACTTGAGCAAAAAAACAATACAGCTTTTTTACCCAGAGGGCAGTTTATTAATAGCCATAACGGTCAATTTGCTTATGTATTAAACGGCGAGGAAGCGATTAAAACACCTGTCAAATTAGGGTCACGCAGTTTGGCACAAGTAGAAATTATTTCAGGTCTGAAGCAAGGTGATCGCGTGATAGTTTCTGATACAGAGATTTTTAAAGACGCACAAAGTGTGCGCATATTACAATAACAAGGACCGACGTATGTTGAAGATGCAAAATATTACCAAAACATTCTTTACAGACAGCGTAAAAACTCAGGCTTTACAACCCTTTAACTTAGTCATTGAACAAGGAGAGTTTGTCAGTGTAATAGGGCCCTCAGGCTCAGGTAAAACCACCTTCTTAAATATTGCAGGTTTACTAGAAGATCACAGTGCTGGCCTTTATGAGCTTGATGGGAACGACGTTTCTAACATGAAAGATAAACAGAAATCGTCTTATCGTAATGAAAAAATCGGCTTTATTTTTCAAAGCTTTAACCTTATTCCTGAACTTAATTTATACGATAATATCGATATGCCGCTGCGCTATAGAAAATTTACATCTAGTGAGCGTGACCAACGTATAATGCAAGCTTTGCAACAAGTAGGGCTTGCTGGGAGGAAAAATCACTATCCATCGCAGCTGTCAGGTGGTCAACAACAGCGTGTTGCCATTGCACGAGCGGTTGCAGGTTCCCCTTCTATGATTTTAGCTGATGAGCCAACAGGGAATTTAGATTCAAAAATGGCCGATGGCATTATGTCTTTACTTAAAGATATAAATGCGCAAGGCACCAGTATTATCATGGTGACACACGACAATGAACAAGCTGCACTTGCTAATCGTATAATACAAATAAAAGATGGTTACCTTGATGAATGCGAGCCTAATGCAAAAGCTATCGCATAGGCAAATTTTTATCACTATGTTAGATATGATAAGATCACCGCATAAATAACCCACTCAGTACTCATTATGTTACGCATCTCCAACCATGTTGAAATTGCTTCATGGGAAATAGAACTCAATGCCATTCGTGCTCAAGGGGCGGGTGGTCAAAATGTTAATAAAGTATCCAGTGCCATCCACCTCAAGTTTGACATCGGAAACTCTTCACTGCCTGAGTTTTATAAACAACGCCTATTAGGACTCAACGATAATCGTATTACAAAAGAGGGGGTTGTAGTCATAAAATCGCAGTCTCACCGCACCCAAGAAATGAATAAAGAAGAGGCACTACAAAGGCTCAAAAACCTCATCTTAGAAGCCACAAAAATGCAAAAAGCACGCCGTGAAACCAAACCAACGAGAAGCGCAAAACGTAAACGAGTAGAAAGTAAAGTAAAACGCGGACAAACCAAAAATCTCAGAGGGAAAGTACAGTTTTAAAGGTAAGCGTCGCCTAAACCACACCTAACCGCTGAGGCTACAGGCTCATAAAGTAAAGCTCTGATCTCAATTTAGAGCATACAATGTCTAAACATAAAACCGCTGAGCAGTGGCAACTGCTTATAAAGCAACATGCTCAAAACGAATCCCGAATTAAAGCGGCAAAAGAGGCAAAACAACCAAAACAACTAGCCCGCTTTGCAGGCAGCCCCAGAAAACACATGCCCAAAGGGCTACCCTTTGAGTTAAAGTCGTATTTAGAGTTAGTTGAGCTAACAGACCGTTGTATACGAGAAGATAAACACAGGCATATTGAACAATACACACCGCCAATTCTAGAGAGATTAAATATAGCACCTGAAAACTGGTTAAAACTCACCACACAATTTACCAATGTGTTCAAAGGGGCGGTAAGACGGCCCAATAAGCTTGATGGCTGCTACACACATTAGCCAATGTGAAAAGCTATTCGCTTAAATTACTCTATAACCCAAAACACTTAACACCAATCATGCTGATAAAATAGGCAAAGCCGCGCCTAACTTTTTGCAATTACCACTTAAACCCTAGGATAAAACTAAAAATAGTGGTAAAGAAGTGCTTTTAGCATGAAAATATCAAAGGTATTGGATTTGCATGTTCATAATTCAATAGTGACTGTCTTGGTTATTTTTCTTATCTATATTTTTTCGAGGTAAACCAATAGTTGGAAAATAGCGCATAAATATGCTCTAGATCAGTTTTACCATTCCCCTGGTAAAGGTCAAAGTGATCGGTTTAGCCTTAAAATACTCGAGTAACAATACAAAATACGCTTTGCTTTGTACTACTCTGAATTGCTTAAGTACCGATGACTCTGAATCGTTAAGATTAAAAAAGTAGTCACGGTCGTTGTCATTAAACTTTGGATGAGCATACAGATCTTAGTATTCGGTATGAAGTTCACTAATTGAAGTGTTTTCTTTCGCATATAGATTGTTTTGTAAGGATAAGTTCGGGCTTGCAACCCCACCTTTCAAAACAATATATTAACATTTTATGGTGTGGTCAAATCAGTAATCCGCTCAATTTCAAAGCCAGTGTAATAGTGTGTAATGTTTTTAAGATAACACCCTTGCTACATTTGTATCCAAGAGGTTGCATTGAGCAACAAAAATTAAAAATAGGAACGGCATTCAAAGTTGCCCCATTCCTTTTTGATTGATTGCCCAGCAACTTTTTACAGAACGCGCATTTAGTTAAGTCTCTGTGTTAAGAGTAACGACTCTCAACTGTTTTATTTTTTATAATAAAGATGACTTTAAAAAATGCCCTGTTATCAGAGAATGATGGCTAGTATCAGGGCAAAGACAATAATGACAGAATTCAACATCTGAGTGAAGTTGCCAGTCATCACCAGACAGTGCGTCAAATCACAGTGAACTACAAACAAGGATATTTGATATGAACGCCGATTTGGGCAGCGACACTAGAATAACGCTTGAGAACCTGGGTATAGATCTGAACGCTTACGACAGTGGCCAGGAGATAGTAAAGACCGTAGAATTCAGCTCTTTGGAAGAACTGAGGAAGGTGCTTAACCCCAACAATGTCACTGTTAACATGACACCGCCAAGTACCGATGGTACCGTATTGAACCAGTTGCATTCACAGTTTTTGCAATTCGTGTTTAACCCTTCTTCCCGCCACACCGACAACTTTCCGAAGTTGCACAAGGCTTTGCCTCTACCGGTAAAGGTCCGCGCACAAAAACTAGTGGTGCTGAACAAAAAACTGTCATTTAAAGAGCCAAAAATTCTGCTGTTTGACGATTTAACGATAGAACCAGGTGGTAGTATTGAAGTCGAATCCACCACTTTCACCCTTGTCACAGACAGCCTGAATATCATCGATAAAACGACACCGATATTAGTATTGAAAGGAAAGAATGGCTCATCTGGCAAGAACGGCGCCAACCATCGCGATAGCGGAGGCAGCGGCAGCAATGGCAAAGATGGCTCATCAGGACAAAGTGGCGAAAATATCGGCTCTGCATATATTGCCATTCACAACGAACTCAAGGCCAAATCACTGGGGATCAGCATAAAGAACGGCGATGGTGGCCCGGGAGGCTCCGGTGGCAACGGCGGTAATGGCGGTAATGGCGGCAGTCGTGGCAGCGGCGGCGCTGCAGGTAAAGCCGCCCGTCACCATGAAGACGGTGGTGACGGCGATGATGGCAGAAACGGGAACGACGGCAATAGCGGTAACAGAGGCACAGACAACAGCCGAGTCAACGGAGCCAAAGTTCAGGTTCAACCCAGGTTTTAAATCTCACCATCAAAGCAGACCAATGAGGGGCAATTGCCATGTTTAATAAATCGTTTGAACAGCGGGCTAATGAACTCGGACACGATATGGGCGATTTGGCCGCAAGCGGCTTGATTAAATCGAGGCTGAGGTTGAACCGATTGGAGGACTACAGGCTCATTAGCAACGCCGACAGCGCAATCAGGCGAGGCAGAAAGCCCCTCTTCTATACCGGATTACTTGGCCGTAGCAGGTTGTATCAAGGCTTTCACGACAAATTTGAAGCCTACATTTTTGCCGACGGTTGTCCTGAACAGGTGTCGGATCGGCTACGAACATCGTTCGGTATGCCGGTGATCAAATGCCTGTCGGTAAAAAACAAAGTTCTGCAAGAAAATGAAGTCTGGGACTTGTCGGTGGTAGATGACACCGGCTACAAGTCCCTCAAGCAATACTATCTGGTAGTGAACATCGAATCTTTGACCTTGTCACCCGGGGCCAGGATAGCCGCGCATGGCGACGTTTGTTCGATATGCTGTCACAGACTGATCAGGGCGGAGCCTGACGTTACAACCGAATCGCAATGCGATACAAATCCTTTTGATATAGGGATTTTCAGCAAGTCGTATCCGTCAAAGTCACAAACCTCCACAGTTCAGCTCGAACTTCCATCCAACGATGGGGAGCATGCCGCAGGCATTCAATTCGCCACTACGGCGATAGGCGAGGTTGTCGAGTACGGCGTCAATCCATTCGATATGGACGGCAAGCCGGGAATTGCGGGCCTTGATGGCGCCAAGGGAAACCATGGCCGCAATGGGCAAATGGTCAGAGCGACAGAAATCATGCTGGGTGAACTGGTGAACTTTGAATCGCAACCTTTGCGCATCATCACCCGGGCAGGTCATGGTGAACCTGGTCGCAAAGGAAAGCCGGGCCAACCCGGCGGCAATGGTGGCAATGGCGCTGACGGTTTGCAGGCAGATTCGGTCTTGACTATCCAGGCGAACGAACAGTTGTTGCGAACGAATGTTCGAATTTCCGAAGGAAGCGGCGGCGCAGGTGGAAACGGCGGTAACGGCGGGACGGGAGGACGGGAGGACAACAAGGCCCGACCGGCAAAGGCGGTGCGGCGGGGCGAAACGGACGGTTACGCGAATGGTCCGATAAGCCGCGAGCCACACCTTTGTCCGCCAAATTCCACTCGGTTCAGAAAGCTCAAGATGGCGCCGACGGCCTTGAAGGAACGCGAGGCAGGGATGGAAAACCCCGTAAAGGCGCCAACATATTCGTCAACAACAAGCTTTCAAGCGGTCAGAGTCGGTGATTTTTATCAAAACGGCCAAAGCACATACCTCAATCAACAAACAGCAATAATGCAGGGACGATCATGACTCATAAATACTCAACCAATGCATTCGACAACATCCGTCATATCGTTTACTTGATGTTGGAAAACCGTTCCTTCGACAATGTGTTGGGTTGGCTCTACAGCGACCAGGAGCAACCCGCCCAGAAACTTCACGTAAACAACCCAAGTCACTTTGACGGTCTGGCATTTGGTCAATATGCCAACTTCGACAAAAACGGCAAAAAGATTGCAGTAAGCAAATCACAAGGGGATCTACAGGTACCGACACACGACCCCAACGAAGAATACCAGTATGTGAACAATCAACTGTTCGGCGATACCAAAACCCCGAGTGACAACACCAGGTGCACCATGGGCGGTTTTGTCAAGGATTATGGCGCTTGGTACGACAATGAACAGCAGATTATGCAGTGTTACACCCCTGAAGATCTGCCTGTCATCAACGGGCTGGCAAAAGACTACGCCGTATGCGACAGGTATTTCAGTTCGGTACCGACGCAAACCAACTGCAACCGCGCCTTTTCCGTCTGCGGCAACTCTTTGGGCCTGGACGACAACGAACAGTTGACCGCATGGGTCAATAACAGAGATACTACTTTTTGGACCCGAGGTAAACCCGAAGGCAAGCAGTTTAATCAACGCAGCATGTTTAACGTGTTGCATGAGAATGGCTTCAACACCACCAACGATTGGATGTGTTATTACTCCAAGGGCAATTGGACGGAAAACGAACTGGGTATAGAAGGTTATTCCTACATCAGGTGTCTGATGGAGCAGTTGCAAGGGAAACAGTTCAAACCGCACTTTGCCGACATGGATGCGTTTTTGGCGCAGGCGGCCAAGGGCAATTTACCCAGATTGAGTTACCTTGAGCCCAAGTGGGGGCTGGAACATTGGGCGTTGGGCGTCCAACCGGGCATACAAGGAAGTGACTATCATCCGCCGACCAACCTCGCGCCGGGTGAGCAATTCCTGCAACAGGTTTATTCCTCTCTGAAATCCAACAGTGAAGCATTTGCCCAAACCCTGTTGATCATCAATTTTGACGAACACGGTGGCACTTACGATCACGTGCCGCCGCCATGGGGTGCAGCCATCCCATGGGGAAGCGGTAGCAACACACCGTCACCGGACAACAAGGAATACGAATTCAAATTCAACCGGTACGGTGTTCGCGTGCCCTTGATCCTGGTTTCTCCGATGATAAAACCACGCACCTTGTTCAGGTCTCCATCGAACGTCCCGTTCGATCACACTTCGGTTATCGCGACGATTTTGAAACACTTCAACATCAGCAAAGACAAATGGCAGCTTGGCAACAGGACCGCAGCGGCGCCGACTTTTGACTTTGTCGTAACCGGACGAAATCAAGCGCAGCGCAAACCATCGTACAACTCGCCACCATCCCGTTTAATTGCGACCCCGGAAAACATTGGGTACAACGACATTCAGCTATCGAGCAAACTGCACGCTATCGAACAAAGGTTAAAACAAGAAAACTGTGCGTTGCAGCTGCCGGAATCAAGCTTGATAGATCATGAAAAAAGCCAACAGGACATCGCGGCATTGGATCAAAAACTATATTCTATTGTCCGGCAGATCAGAGGCAATTACATCTATTACGTAGACGCCGACAACCAGCTAATACGCCAACTCATCGTTCCTGAGGTTTCACAAAACCAGGAATTGATAACCGCCAACTGTTATTCCAGGCCATTTTTCTTTGCCGGTAAAGTGTTCTACAAGAACAAGCAAAACAAACTGTCCTATGTCGATCATTACGACGGCGAAAAATGGGTAACCATACAGACCGATTACAGAATGAACGGCCATCCGTTTGTGCATCGTTGGAAGGTATACATTCGCAATGGTTCTAACCAATTATGTGAACTGACTTTTAGCCGCAACAAATTGTTCCTGTCCGTTGTCGATAAGGATATCAAGTGCCTGGACACACCATTTGTTGCCGGCAACCATGTCTACTTTTTGGGTCAAGGTCGCACGAACTCGTCCCGTGGATTATACCGATGCCGCCTGGACACCGCGGAAAAACGTCTATCCCGGTTGCTGAGTCCCGATTGTACCAGCGCCCCCTGGGTATATCAGCACCATGTCTATTTTCAGGATAAACAAAACCGTTTGGTCAAACTCTATGTCGACAGCCAAGCCAACGAATTGACCGTTTTGGACCCACAGTGCCATTCGATGCCCACCATCAAAAATGGCTTCGCCCACTTTGTCGGTGGCGGAGAGCTGGTAAAAAGAAAAAGCATCACTGCTGATGGCAACGAATCGGCGACAGCGATGGGCAATGCGGAAAGTCAGATTTTTGTCGATGACAGCCATGTGTATTTTATTAAACAGAACCTTCTCAACCCGCTCAACGATTGTATACTGATGAGGACCGCCATTGGCGCGAGAGGCCGGCCGCAAACCATAGCACAAGGCGTCAAATTCCTACTGCTGGACAGATATGAATTGGCAAATGACGCTTGATGAGGTTTTGCACAAAAGCCATAGATATATTCTTTCAGCTTTTGTACTGTGACCGTATATTACACAAAGGGGAAGTAAATATGACTGAAAGAATAGAAAAAATACCACCACTTTAATATTTGGATATATATTTAAAACGAAGAGAGAGGATACTTTACAGGAATTTGTCATGGCGCTGGATTGACATCAAGGGCGTAAGTTTGGTGTTTTACTTAAAGCTGTTAGTGATGCGCCAAAAGAAGAATTAGAACGAGCTAATTCAAATCAACAATATGATGAAATAGCGTAATTGGAAAAGATATTCTTTTACATTGGGCTCTTTTTGTAAAGAGTAGGCCTTATCATCTACAATGATGATAGGGTCTACAAGTCCGTGGAACAATCCTGACCAACCGGCGAAATGTAAAAAGTGATGAAAATGGGGTAACGGAGAGCCAAGAGCGTAGTAAGGATTTCTTGAACGATGAAGAAATATCGAAACTACTAGATGCTGCCAAAAAAGGCCGTCACAATATTCGAGATCACTTACTGTTGTTAATGATCTACCGACATGGTCTGAGAGTAAGTGAAGCAATATCTTTAAGAATATTTGATTTGAACCTTGCACAATCCCGGATCTGGATAGAACGATTGAAAAATGGTCTGTCAGTTGAACAGCCAATTGCCGGGGATGAGTTATGGTCAAAAAAAGTACCTTAATTCTCAAACTGATAACTTACCCTGGTTGTTTATTAGTGAACGAAATCAACCATCGACCAGACAATCTGTAAACTACATTATCAAGCAAGCGGCAAAGCGCTGTGGCTTAGATAATGTCATTAAGACACTCATGCGGATATTACCTGGCGAACCAAGGATATGACCTTCGGCTTATCCAAGATTACCTTGACCATTGAGCTCTAAAATATCCCGTTCATTATACGCGAGTAGCAGGATCACGCTTTGAAGAGATCTGGAGTTCCCGAAAGTCAGCATTTAGGCCTTAGAGAAATTACACCTCTTCTAAAAGGCTTGAAATTAAAGGCCTACAGAGGGTTAACCGAAAAATATCGCGTTTATGCACAAGACCCCATAATTGTGATTATGTACCAAACCTAAGACGTTTAAGGGCATATTTTTAATCTGGTAGACCTAAAATCAATCGTTCGTAAAATAACGTACTCTTCACCTGTAATAATAAATTGATTGAGTTTGCCATAGCGTGAACAGGCCTTGGCAACTAAAACAACTCTGAAAAAAACTAAAAAGACAGATACCCAAATTTAAAACTTTAAACGGTTACAGATAAACCTAATGAATACCACCGAGGCTTGACATTATATTCGACTAATTTTTGAGCAACAATATTTTGTATTAATAGGTGCACTTGAGCGGTTAAAAGGTAGATCAAACCTAATGAGAACGAGGTAAGTAAATAACAAACAGCGCGCCGCCCCATTGAGAAGTTTGAATCTCGCATTGACCGCCATGCCAAGCAACAATCTTAGCGACAATTGCTAACCCTAAGCCAAACCCGCCAGAACTTTTATTACGACTTTTTTCAAGTCGAGAAAAAGGTTCAAAGACTTTAGCGTGTTCTTTTTCATCAATACCTTTGCCGTCATCACCAACCAAAAGCATAATATGGCTTTGGGTTGCTTTTACACCTATATAAATGTTTTCTTGCCCATATTTATGGGCATTAATCATCAAATTTTGTAAGGCTCTTGCAATATAGTGACGTTCAGCAACTAAAGATAGCTGTGAAAAGGGGCAGTCTAATTCAATTTGTTTTTTGTGATCCGCTGCAATTTTTTCATTTGCTCATTCAATAAGGCAACTATATCAAATGGCTCAAACTGTAGCGTACTTTGTGCCATTTCTAAGCGCGCATAGCTAAGCATTTCATCAATCAACACTTCCATCTCAAGTACATCTTGCGACATTTGATACACCGGCTCAGGCGCTTGTTTTTCGAGCATTGCCAAAGCAAATTTTAAGCGGGCTAGGGGCGTGCGAAGTTCATGAGATACTGCATTGACTAAATGTTTTTGATTATTCATTAAATTTGCGACCTTTGTCGCCATAGTATGAAATTGACTCGTTAAGGTGGCAATTGCAGAAAACCGTGAAGGGGCAACTGAAATATTAAGTTGCCCCTTGGATAATTGTTCAGTCACATACTTAAGCTGCATCAAGTCTCGCCAAAGTGGGCGCAACCAAAACATAAGCAATACAGCCAAAAGTAAAAATGAGCATAACTTCAACAAGTACTTTGGCAGCAATACTTGTTCAGCGGGCTGAAATGGCCCCAGCTGAACCAAAGTAGCGTTATCTTTTAGTAAAAAAGACAGTAACGCATCGTTGCGCTCAGTATAAGTGGTGATCACATCACCTTGTAATAGCTGCTCACGCTGTTCTACTAACCAGGCAATTTCATCGATACTGTAACGTTGTATCGATGACGCAAGATGCGCAGGTTCAGACACACTGGCTTGCAAACTCTTGGCAACCTGCTTGGCATGGCGTAGGTCATCTGGTGCCTGATAAACCCAGTGTTGCCAAATGAATTCACTGCCTTGATTAATAGCAATAATACTTACAAAGACCACAAAATATAAACTGACCAACAAACGGATCATTGAGCACTTATCCCCAAGCTGACTTTGAACATAAGTAGCCTTTTCCCCAGACGGTGATCAATCGCTCTGGCTGCTCTAAATTATCATTAAGTTTTTTACGTAACCGGGAAACCCGTACATCTACGCTACGGTCTAAACCATCATATTCACGGCCAACCACATGTTTGTAAATGTGTTCTCTACTTTGAGTTTCGCCAGCATGGCTAGCCAATGCCCATAGCAAATCAAACTCATAGCTGGTTAACTCTATTTCTTGTTGCTGCAACATTACTTTGCGATTTGCTTTATCAATACTCAATTGACCTAAAGTCAATCGCTCACTATTACGTGACACTGCGCTATTGCGTCTCAATAGCGCATTTAAACGAGCCAGTAAAACATGCGGTTCAACTGGCTTTATCACATAATCATCAGCGCCAATTTCAAGCCCGCGCACTTGATCAAAGTCGCTATCTTTAGCAGTTAAAAATAAAATAGGCCCTTGATAGTCAGGCCGCACATGACGACAGACACTAAAACCATCTTGATTAGGAAGCATAATATCCAATATCACCACATCAGGCTGAGCATTCACAATCTGCTTGCAAGCTTTTTCACCATCGTGCACTTTGCTTACTTTAAAGCCATGGCTTTGCAAAAACTGGGCTGTCAACTCGGCCAAGCGTATATCATCTTCCACAAGCATCACATGGGCCATTAAAAAATACTCCAATCTGTTTTTAGTCTGCGCCGGTACTGGCGACTCATAGTCGCATTTACACTAATTTTCTGCTGTGCCAGCAACTCTTTTTTACTATCGAACAAACGAAAAACCATATTTTTTTGTAAAGAAATTTCAAGCTTTTCGGTTATCTTTTGCTGTGCGTGCCAACACTTTAATTTGATTTTCCCTTGATACAAACAAGCATCAGTAGGCACATCATTTTGCCAATACAGTTGTACTGTCATCTGACATAGTTCACCTAACTGCCTGACAATACATGTTACTGGCTTTATAGTTAATTGAGTGTGGCCAGAGCTCTTCCCTGCGGCCAATAGCTTTGTGCAACTTAACACCAAAATCAGCGCAACAGCAAAATACGCTTTAAAATTCATAAAGCCCTCCTACAAACATACTGCTCGCACTGTGACTTTTGAGTAATGGGCTATTGCTGATACCTGAACCGAAGAACTTATGCTTGGCGCTTACTTTTAATTGCCATTGTTTGTTCAAACGATAATTAAATGCTACGGATAAGAAAGGAGAAATGGTACTTTCTCCTCGATAATAAAAATGCGGGTCTAATTTGTCTTTAGTTCGTAAACCATAATAATAATCAACAAGTTGCTGACTTTGCCAGTGCGCCCCAAACTTGAATTGTAATTTTGCTGGTATATGTCTGGGCAGGTTAATTTGGTGGCTGTAACTAATCGTTGCATGTTGACCTTGGTAAACGCCACCTAGGTCTTTTAACCAATTAAATGTAAATTTACCTTGAGTGCCTGCATACCAATGCACTAACAAGCCACCATCCATGGTCCATTTACGTTTGGATATTTCATCTATACTGACTTTTGGTTTTACGGGCGACAAATCGTTTTCGCTGGCAGTACCATCAGGCAAAATACCAGAGTCTCCTTCGGAGCTACTCGTTTCAAGGTAACTCTCTGGCGCGATTAGATTACGAATATGAAAACGCTCAAAATAAGCTTGCTCTGTGTTTGGCTCCGCAATAATACTCACATCAAAATGTTTAGTATTCTTAAAGGTATAGCCAATCGTGGTATTATCTAAAAAAAACTTATCTCGGTAATAACTCACATACGGAAGCACCAACAAAGGTAAGTTTTCTCCACCAACCAGCGGGTTGGTCATCACCCCAGCGCCCACCGCAACAGAAAATTGCCATTGCCCAACCTCAACACACTCTTGTGATTTTGGCTCACACTGCTGTGCATTGACCTGTAACGCCAACATTAAACTCATCCACAATAGCAACTGCTTCAAACCAACCTCCTGCATGACTGCGACATCCACTCGTAAAAACCAACACCATCAAAAAGGTGATGAGCAATTATTTACTTTCACTTTCCAACAGAGCAGATGTAAATTTGCTTACCTTAGCTAATTTACCATCGTATTTGCAATTTACTATCTAGAGTAACACTTAATAACAATTCACACTTCAATGGTAACAGTTAATCTAGGCAAATTTTGTACAGTAATAATGACTCATTGATAAAAGGAGATATGTAATGTTCTACCCTCGTGTAATTACTATCGGTGTTACTTTATTACTCAGCGCTTGCTCTGATAGTAATAATGACAGTTCCGATAAAAAAACAACTACTTTACCGCAGCTTAGCGGTTTAAAAGTATCAACAACTGCGCTAAGTAAAGCCAGTACACAACAGTTTACTACACACCTTAAAAATGGTCTGTTTATGCGTCATTATGAGTATGCAACACCCACTAATAGCGGTGAAGTCAGTGCTGATGCAGCAGTAAGTAATAGCCAGTTTTCTAGTACGAATGTGCAAGAGCAAGGTGTTGATGAAGCCGATAGAATTAAGTACGACGGCCAGTACATGTATGTTAGTGCAAATACTGCTCAGAGCTTAACAAGCTCTGAGCAGTATCGTCAGTTTATTCGCATTATAAAGCGAGATGAGGCGGGTGGTTTAACACAAGTAAGTGATGTAACCAGTTCTAATACGCAATACCAAAAACAACAACTGTTCCTTAATAACAACACTCTCGCTGTGCTCAATCATGATATCGGCTGGTTTAGCGTTAGCTCACCGATGGTACAAACTCAAGAGGTAGCAAACACCTCAATAATGGCACCCACAGCGCAGCAGTTTGAGCTAAGTTTAATGGATGTAAGCATACCTGAACAGGCTTCTGTAAAGGCCCATTACACCATTGATGGTCAGCTTATTGATACGCGTGTTATAAACAATCAACTTTATATTGTTAGTAACTATTACCCTCAATTTGACGGCTTTGTTGGCACTGATAACAGTGAGCAGAGCAAACTAGCTGACTACCAAGCTTTACAAAACGAACAAATCAATAAACTACTCCCTGCAATTAAAAACAACCTTAATTCACAATCTAATCCATTATTCAGCTCTGATAATTGCTATATCAACGAAGGTGCAACAACAAATGATGGCTATGATGCCATTATGACTTTAACAAAAATATCGTTGACTGACCCAACACAGCAAAGCTCTATTTGTGTTAACACATATGTCGATGGTTTATATGCATCACAACAATCTCTTTATGCATACAGTACTGACTATACAGATGATGAAATAAACTCTGTCATTCATAAATTCAGCCTCACTGGAAACGCATTAGATTATAGTGCGACCGGCAAAGTAACTGGGCATTTTGGCTGGCGTAATCAGAATCTGCGTTTTAGTGAAGTACAGCAATATTTACGTGTTGTGACAAGCAGTGGTAACACCACGGATGGCTTAAATCACACACTCTTTACACTTGAACAACAAGGCAATGAGTTAGCCGTACTCAGCCAACTACCAAATGACCAACAACCAACACCTATCGGTAAAGTCAATTCAAAAGGCATTGTTGATGAGGATATTTATGCGGTTCGCTTTACCGACAGCCGTGCTTATGTAGTGACATTTAAGCAAACAGATCCTCTTTATGTGATTGACTTATCTAACGTTCAAATGCCAAATATTGCAGGTGCACTAGAAATACCGGGCTATTCTTCATATTTACACCCAATAAGCGACAGCTTGTTATTGGGGGTTGGTCAACATGTCGATGATCTGAGCGATGACACACCGGTGATCACACAGGGGGCTAAAGTAAGCTTGTTTGATATTAGTAATATCAATAACCCACAGCAGGTTAGCGAACATATTTTTGACAATGCCTATTCAGCAGTAGAAAGCAATTATCATGCATTTAGCTTTTTACCATTAGAAAATGGCCTGTACCGCTTCACGCTACCCATTGAAACTTGGCACACTGATAGCTCAGATCCTGTAACCAGTATATGGGCAAAAGACAATGCACTTGCTGCATTTGAACTTAATACCAATACGATACAAATGAACTATATGGGCAGCAGTATGATTTCTTATCCTGATAATGAAAATATCCCCTACATTTGGTCAGGCGATGATCGTGCCATTATCCATCAAGACGATTTATATTATTTCCATGGCAACTATATTTGGCAAAGTGACTGGCTAACGCCTGCCAAAAACACAGGTCCACACTAGTCTATTACAAAGATACCAGCACCTCGCTGGTATCTTCTTTTTATGACACTATTATTTTGCCATGGCATTTAACTTCAAATGAGCTAGCCCTCTAAAAGTTCAGTTATTTTTTTGCGAATCACAGGGTTGTGTGTTTTGCTGTACAACTGTTGAAGCCTAGCGATATTAAGCGCACTTAAGGCCTGCTGTGTTTCTAACATTGTCCGAGTAAATGCTGCTATATGCCGAGGCTCAGGAGATGATAAAAGCGCAGATACAACTTCATCTTGATAATGCTCATGCTTACTCAAAACTTTGATACTATTAAGTTTTGCTGTGCCATCATCACTGTGTAATAACGGAGGTAATTGCGCAAGTAAACTCGGATCTCTACTATTTGCAACCGCTAAAACTGTGGTTGATAAACTCGTTTGCTCTGATAAATTTTGCTGCAAATAGTTTTTTATACTGATAGCTTGTTCGGGTGAAAAATAAGCCATTGTACCCAAGCTTAAAAGAGCTGTATTAGCCGCTTGGTGGGAAGGCTGCTCAGCAATTAATTGCAACGCCTGTAATGACAATGCGCTGGATGCGCCAAAGCGGCCCAATGCCATAGCCAATTTATGCTTATCTAAGTCTGCGGTTTGTTCAAACTGTAGTAAATCTACCAACATCGCTTCAGCCTGAGGCGTTTGCAGTTTTTGCAGCGCATATATAATAGCGGAACTAGAATCTGGCATAGCATCAAGCAGTGCTTGTATTTCATAGGCATTGTAATTGTCCACTAAGTATTGTCCAACCGCTCGTGCCAGCTCTGCTGACAAAGAAACCTTTAGCTCAACGAGCGCATCTTCAAATGTTTGCTTATTAGTAACTTGTATTCTCTTAGACTGAAGTTGGTCAGCCTCTATGCCTGCATTTACATTATCAGCCTGCTTAGCTAGCATCAGTGATCGACTAGGTGCTTTAGTCACAGTCACACTCTGCTCAACAATATAATTTTGCTGCGGTTGTAACCAATACCGTGTATTCACATAGTTAAGCTGCGCTATCTCACCTGAGTTATTTAATGATAACCGCCAATCTTGCTGTTCTTTTTGGGGTTTATGGTTAGCATTCAGGTAAGCCTGTTTTTCAACTGTGCGCACAATTGTGTTATTTACTCTTTGATAACGATAAGTTGCTTGTCCCTGCGGCTGCTTTAAGGTTAAAGGGTGATTGATATCGTAACTCAACAAATCAAACAACTGCTTTGTTACCTGTAACGTATGCTCAGCAGGGAGGCCGAGCAAATCTAGCTGCGCAAAGCGATTTTGTGTGTATGCTATTTTAAACGGCAATGTGCTTACCAGTGACACGGGTTTACTGTCTTGTGAATAACGAATATCGCTTAACTGCCCGAGAAGTAGTTCAGTATTGGGTTGTGCTTGCAGTTGCATGTGCCAACTAAGCTGCGAATGAGACAGTAAAACTTGCTTATCACTGCGAATGGATGAATCAACTGATACAAAAAAACTCAAAGGTTGAGTCTGTTCATGATTTACTTCATCACTAAGAGATACTTTTTGATATTGTGTCTTCTCTGAGTGTGGTTCATAAGATAAATAACCCCCTATAGATACAACTGCAATCACTAAAAGAATCGCTGAATACACTTTAATTTTCATAAAAACTCCAAAAAATGGCGGCAGCTGCCGCCAAGTAAAAATTAAAGCTGTTCCCAGCTAGGACTAGCATATTGGTACAATGTTCTTTCACGCTCATAAAGTGGATCCCACTTCATGATATCAACATGAAACTGCAACAATCCCCAAAACTTTTTACAGTAGCCTTGTATTTTACCGTCACCACCTGACAGCTTACCGGATACTTTAAGCTCCAAAAAACCTTCCTCAAGTACTTGTTCATTTACAGTCACACGACGGATACCAGCTTCAACGTAGCCTTTGCCTTTTACTTTCAGTAAGCTTAGTTTTCCTTTTACGCCCGCTTCAGAGATACCATGGCCAAAAGAGCCATATGCAGAGCTTGATACCACGCCCCCAACATAAGGCTCTACTGATGCATAGATGTAATCTGGACGACGAACGCCGTCGACTTCAAAAGGCTCTTCATTACCATGACCACCAACGACACCGCCAACCGTGAAATCAGCACCAGCTTCAATACCAGCACCAAATTTAACCCCAAGCTTTAACAAGCCAAGTGGGTCCAGCGGCAGCTCAAGTTTTGGTTTAATAGGCTCTGGGATCAGGTCAAAGTAATACTCTACAGGATAAGTTACTGATGCATTCAGTAAGTCATCACAGTTTGGCTCAAATGCTGCGACTGAATCGTCACCTACTGTTAGGTTAAAACTCATACCCTGAGTGCATTCTAACTTTGATGGGTTAAAAGAGAACTCAACAAAACCAACCGCCATTTTAAAATTACGGTTATGCAGTTTCAGCCAATTACCAGCCTGATAGAAACCGCTAGTTGCACCATTAGCCACACTGTCAACAAACATCCAACCTTGCTGATCTCGATATTGATGAGTGCGCCCTACAGCATTATTCTTGTTCACCACTCGCGCTGACTGCTCTACAAAACCAGGGTCTTTATATAAAGAGGCCTGAGCTGGTGCAATAACTAACCCGCCTAATAGCGCAGAAAAGCACATAGAAGTAATTGTTTTCATTATTTTTCCTGTATTTATATTTAAGATGTGTATGTAGGCTGCGCAGCCAAGCGCTAATATAGATGTTGATATTTACATTTAAGTTACAATTATACCTAATTATGAACCATTTCATAAATAACAGACTTTTGCATGAGGTTTAGAGTATTACTTCAAAGCAACATAAATAGTATAAAAAACAAGCACATTTACCAAAGAACACAACGAAAAACATTACTAACGATTAGTAATAGTAGGAGGGGTTACCCCTTGAACCCGAAGTAGGTCATCAAGGTAAGCTTTTGTTTTAAGCTGGGCAGTTTCTGGCAACCACCGTAAATGGGCGTGATAAAAATCAATATGTTGATACGTCTGTGTAATAGCCTTATCTAATTTTTGCAAAAACAATCGACTTTGTTCAGTATCATTACACATCCAATGACCAATCACATATTTAGGAGAACCTGCAATATCATATGCACGTAAGTCGGTCGGGTTGTTTTGTAAGTGCCGGAAAATAGCAGCTGGAAAGCCTAAATAAAAATCAGCTCGATGGCGCTTAAACATATGAAAAGTCATGTCATAATGGTTTGTCCCATCACGAAGCACTTTGTTATTACCAGGTATATTACGTACTTGCTTATCAAGAAATTCACCATAGGACATTGATGGCGTCAATACTATCAAAGCGCTTTTGTACTTATAAAACACGTTAGCTAATGACTCAACTTCTCCATCAGCATTAAGTAAAGATGAGCCAAGCGGAACAGCTTGCTTATGTTGGTACAAACGATGACTCAAGTAGATATTAACGGGCAAACTAAACAAAAACTTACTGAGCCTACTAGGCGTTTTTATACGATTTTGTACACATATAGCATCTTCACTTTCATGCATTGCTCTTAGTGCTCTTTTATAACTGGCAGGAACTAGCGTTATCAGTTCCTTTTTCAAAGCATTTATTACGAGTAAGTTGGTATTATTAGCAATTCCAGTTGGCGGCTTTTCCTGACGTAGCACACTCAAATCCACCTCATCATCAACGTATAATTGCGCAGCCTGAGCAAAGCTAAAACATATACAGTAAAATAAAAATGCAATACAACTATACACAATCAACTACAACGCTCTTTTTAAAAAACTTTTAAAAGCATAGGCCAATATTGATGCAATATGCCACTTCTATAAACACAAAACGATTATTTTAGTTATCACTATCAAAGCTTTTTATGGGTGTATATTAATAAGTGCGTTTAATTTTCAGTAGGTGTGAGTAGACGTATCAACTCATCCAAATAGGCATTGGTTTGCTTTTGTGAGGTTTTAGGAAGCCACTGGAGGTGTGCGTCATAAAATGATGCTTGCTTATAAATATGCACCATGAGTGAATTAAATAAAGCTAAAAACGCTTTGCTGCTTTCATTATTATTACACATCCAATAACCAATAATATATCTAGGGGCGTTAGCCACATGATACTCTCGATATGCAACTTGCTCTTCTTGCAAACGACGATAAACTTCTGCAGGATAACCAAGTAAGAAATCTGCACGCTTGGATCTAAACAAATTATACATGTCATCATATGGGTTACTGCCAACACGGTATATTTTATTTTCACGTGCTATATTAGCAAATTGCTTATCAAAAAACGGCCCATACGACATGGTTGGAGTAAATACAATCAAAGCATCTGTATGTACATCAAACAATTGAGGCAATGACTTTATTTCACCTTCTTCAGTTAGTATAAGCTCAGATAAAGGCGGCTCAGAGGCATGTTGATAAAGCCTTCGACTCAAATAGATACTAACAGGCAAACTAAACAAAAATTCATTTAAACGTGATTTATTTTTTACTTTGTTTGCGATACAAACCGCTTTTTCACTGGTGCGCATTGCTTTCAAAGCGCGCGGGTAACTGGCTGGCACAAATGTTATTTGATTTGACGGCAGAGCATTAATAATTAAAAAATTAGTGCTATTTGCAATGTTCGTAGTAGGGTTAAATCCTTGATAAATAATAAAGTCATTTTCATCGCCAACATAGAGTTGTACAGCAAACGCATAACACCCCCCTAATAAACATGGCAAAAACCACACAACTTTAATTAAATAATTACCCACAACAAATGCCAAGAACAAACAACTGGTTTATTAATGATAGAACAACAAGTGAAGAAAATGCCAGCTAAGCGCTGGCATTTAGAGTTAAATGACGCCCAAACAGTTATGGCTATTTACTGTGTTTATCAAACCACCATTGAATATAAGCTACCTTATTCATTAAATTAGATGGCCTAGCCGTAATACCATGCGATGCATCAGGAATTCGAACCATTGCCGTTTCCACACCTTGCAGCTTGAGCGCTTGATAATACTGCTCAGTTTCTGAAATTGGCGTACGGTAGTCAGCATCCCCTGTAAGCAACATTGTTGGCGTTTTAACATTGCCGACATAGCTAATAGGTGAGCGCTTCATATAATGCTCAGTATGTTCCCAAGGTTTACCTGGGAACCAATAATCAGCAAAATAGGGATAAAAGTCGGCAGTCAGTACAAAGCTAAACCAATTTATCACGGGCTTTGCAACAACCGCTGCAGCAAATCTGTCAGTATGCCCAACCGTCCATGCAGTCAATACGCCACCACCAGAGCCTCCGGTTACAAATAAACGCTCTTCATCGATAAAACCCTTTTCGATTAGAACATCAACCCCAGTCATCAAATCATCAAAATCATTACTCGGATAATTGTGATGAATGGTTTGTGCAAACGCCTTACCATATGAATCACTACCTCGTGGGTTCATATACAGTACCACATTGCCTTTGGCTGCAAATAGCTGTGCTTCAGCACTAAAGTGAGGACCATAATTAGCAACCGGTCCACCGTGTATCTCCAATACGAGAGGGTATTTTTTAGCACTATCAAAATTTGGTGGGTAAACAATCCAACCTTGTATATCTAATTGGTCATACTTAGATTTAACCCATAATTCTTCTACTTTGCCCAGCGCCTTATTACCTAACGCATCTTCATTTAAGTGTGTTAGGCGCTGTGTTTTTCCACGCTTTACCAAAGCGACGTCTGCTGGCCTTTGTGTATCAGCCATGGTAAATGCAATATCACCTTTGACGCTTACATCAAAATCACCACCAGAATAAGGTCGACCAAACGACACGCTACCCACTTTTTCCGTGATCACTTTCGACTTACCTTTGAGAGGTTGGTGTGCCACCACTGTTTGCCCTTGTGAGTCATAACTGTAAAAAAGACCTCTGCTTTTACTGTCCCATTGAATACTCTCAATGTTCCGGTCAAGTTTTTCACTCAACACACGGCTTTCACCTTTATCTAAATCAAGCACATAGATATTTGTGTTTTCATAGTTTGTACGTTTATCGTCATAACCAAGATACGCAAGTAATCGGCCATTAGGCGACACAGCAGGAGAGCTATCTGGACCAATGCGATCAGTCACCGCTTTGATCTCTAGCGATTTAATATCTAACGCATACACTTCTGAATTGGTGATCTTTAATTCATGTTCACGATGGCGATTTGCAGAGAAATATATCGTCTCACCATCAGGGCTAAAACTCACATTGCCGCCATGATTAAATTGACCTGATGTTAATTGCTGCGCATTCCCTCCATTTGCATCAATTTTAAATAGGTGTGTAAACCCAGTTTTGTTATAACCTGCACCATCTGCACGATAAAAAACATCATCAATAAAAATAGGAGGTTTTGCCCAGTTAGCACCTTTAGGTTTACCCTTTAAACTTACTGGCGTTTTGGCAGGCTCAGGCACAAATTGGCTAAATACAATACTCTTACCATCTGGCGCCCAATGCAGTGCTCTTGGTGACTGTGTTAAATTACTAATTTTAGCAACAGCACCCGATGTAAGCCATTTAACATATATTTGGCTACTACCATCGCGGGTTGAGATAAAAGCTAGACGATCACCTTGAGGTGAAAGTTCAGGTGCATAATCAATATGTACACCACTAGTAACAGGCAACATTTGCTTGCTCTTTACATTCACAGACCAGATGTTACTGACTTTTTTATCAGTTTTAATATCCATTCGATTACGAACAAAAAAAACCAGCTCAGCATCATGGCTAAACTCAATTTGATTAGCATACTCTAAGTCGAATACATCTTCCAACTGTAGTGATTTTTCGCTGGCAAAAGCGCTACTAATAAAAAGGCTAGCACCCACTGCTATTAAACTACGTTTCATCTGAGCTCCATTTCTTTTGAGAATTAAGTTTAAATAAAATCCTAATAACATTGCTGGGTCAATTATTTGCGATCAAAGTTCACTATTTAACTTCTAACCACTGCTGAGCAATATTTAATTCATATCTTACCGCCATTGTGCATGCTGTAAGGGTAAACGCATTACTTGTGGCGTAACATATAAATAAAAAATAATTGGACTGCGATAATCACAATTCCTTAAGCAATGTTAATATCGTACTTTAAAACACATACTGTAAAGGGGGTTAACACTTCGCTTATTCGTCAATACTCGAAATAAATTTAGGTGACCTTCTAACCTTTGTCGCTTGCTCAAAAGCATACCCAATTTCAATTAAAGTTCCTTCTTGATGAGCCGTGCTAAAAAATGAGATACCCAGAGGTAGCGAACGATAAAATGCCATTGGCACCGTAATACTCGGATAACCAGCTATTGCAGCAGGGCTTGAACTAGCCCCGGTGTATTGGTCGCCATTAACCGTGTCAATCACCCAAGCGGGTCCATTGGTCGGTGCTACAATGGCATCTAGCTTATGCTCCGCCATTAACGCATCAATGCCTTGAGTACGGGCTTTATCAGCAACCAATTTTTTAGCTGTTATATAAGCTTCGCTCTCTAGCCCACCTTTTTGCTGAGCCATTTCAAATAGGCCTTGATTAAAATAACTGTCGGCCAATAAGGTATTAAATGCGATAAGTTGCTCAAGCGATTTTACTTTTACTTGTTCAGGTGTATTAGCCAAATATTCGTTTACATCGTGTTTAAAGTCATATAGTAAAATATCAAACTCCGCTTGAGAGAGTTCATTTTGATGTTCCAAAGTGAGGTTATCAACCACAATAGCCCCCTCAATTTTTAGTACAGTAATAGCTTGCTCAAATGCTTGGCTTGCCACAGGATTAAAATCGCTAACGTTGCGCGCTATACCAATACGCTTACCTTTCAAGCCATCTTTATTTAGGTGCTTTTGATAATGGTTTGGCGCGGTGTCAGCCATAACCTCAAGTAATACCGCCGCATCTTGCACTGAACGAGTCATGGGGCCCGCAGCATCTTGAGAATGAGACAGAGGTACAATACCTTTGCCAGATACCAAGCCTACGGTTGGCTTCAAGCCCACTAATGAATTGTGTGCTGCTGGACAAGTTATAGAACCATCAGTTTCAGTTCCAACAGCAACAACTGCTAAATTTGCCGCAACCGCTACAGCAGATCCTGAACTTGAACCACATGGCGTTCGATTCAAAACATAAGGGTTTTTTGTTTGTCCACCTACATCACTCCAACCGCTTGAACTATGAGTTGACTTAAAGTTAGCCCATTCACTTAAATTTGCTTTGCCTAAAATGATAGCACCTGCTTTTTTAAGCTTTGCAACCAATTCAGCATCTTGCTGAGCATAATTGTGTTCAAGAGCAACAGCCCCTGCCGTGGTGGGCGTATTGCCTGCTGTTTCAATATTATCTTTTAATACAATTGGCATTCCATAAAGTAAACTATGTTCAGTGTTTTGATCATGCTCAGCATCTTTTTGTTTGGCATGCATCAAAGCTTGCTGATTGACATTAATGATAGCGTTGAGCTTAGGCCCATTAACATCTAACTCATCAATACGTGAAAGATAGAACTGTGTTATCTGTTGATAACTTAGCTGGTTTTGATCAACCAGCTGCTGAAGCTCAGCCAAACTATATTCTTCTAGTTTTAATGTATTGTTTTGCGCCAAGCAGTTTGTGCTAAACAACGCACAGACTGCTGTGGAAAAAAACAACATTGAATATTTTTTGAAAAGCATATCTCTTATTCCATTAACTGAATTAGGCTTTTCATAGTTCTCTAATATTAGCTGTTTAGCAAGTGTTTTAGACCCTTAAAAAGAAACAGCCAAACATCTGTTTGGCTGCTACTTAACCTTAGTGTGCTAATTAGCCTGTGCTTTGTATTTTAAACGATAAGCATGCAGCAGTGGCTCTGTATAACCATTTGGTTGCTTTTCACCTTCAAATACCAAAGCTTGGGCAGCTTGATAAGCAAGGTTATCATCTAGTAAATGTTTATCCGATACCAAAGGCTGATAGTGCTCATCATGCTCATTTTGACTATCTACTATGTATGCCATTCGCTTAAATGTATCGCGAACCTGCTGATGCGTACAAATACCATGTTTTAACCAGTTTGCAATATGTTGACTAGATATTCGTAATGTTGCTCTATCTTCCATCAAGCCAACATGGTTCATATCTGGTACTTTGGAGCAACCAACACCTTGATCAATCCAGCGTACAACATACCCCAAAATCCCTTGAATATTATTTTCAAGTTCAATTTGGATATCTTCTTTACTCAGCGTGTGCTCTAACATTAATGGAGGCGTCAATAAATCATCTAACGATGATTGTTGACGTGTCTTAAGCGCCTGCTGTGTCGCAAATACATCAACGTAATGATAATGCATTGCATGTAACGTTGCAGCAGTTGGAGAAGGAACCCAAGCAGTATTGGCACCTGATTCTAAATGAGCTTGCTTTTGTTGCATCATCAACGCCATCTTATCTGGCATAGGCCACATACCTTTACCTATTTGCGCCTTACCACTAAAACCACACGCAAGACCAATATCGACATTACGATTTTCGTAAGCCTCGATCCAAGGTTGAGATTTAATTTGCGCTTTAGGTAACACTGCACCAGCTAACATTGAGGTATGGATCTCATCACCCGTTCTATCCAAAAAGCCAGTATTGATAAATACCACGCGAGATTTTGCCTGTGCAATACATGCTTTAAGATTCACAGAGGTTCGACGCTCCTCATCCATAATACCTAACTTAATCGTATTAGGTGAAAGCTTTAATAACGCTTCCACTTCACTAAACAACTGCTGTGTAAATGATACTTCTTCAGGACCATGCATTTTAGGTTTGACAATATTAATACTGTGCGCGCTAGTGTTATGCACGGCACTGTTGCCTTTTAAATCATGCACAGCACATAGTGATGTAATAACGGCATCCATGATCCCTTCAAATATTTGCTCGCCATGTTTATCAACTATGGCTGGACTGCGCATCAAATGGCCCACATTACGAACAAACATCATACTGCGCCCTTTAAGTGTTATACGCTCTGACTCTTTACTGGTATAGCTTCTATCAAGATTGAGCTTACGTGTTAACGACTTTCCTTGTTTAATAAAAGATTCAGACAACGTACCTTTCATTAGCCCCAACCAATTTTGATAAACATGTACTTTATCTTGCGCATCAACTGCAGCAACAGAGTCTTCACAATCCATAATCGTAGTAAGAGCAGATTCCAACAACACATCTTTAACACCTGCTTTATCTGCTTGGCCTACAGCACTGTGAGGATCAATTTGGATCTCGATATGAAGATCATGATGTTTGAGTAAAATCGCACTAGGGTTCTGGGCTTGACCCTGATAGCCGATAAATTGAGTTTCGCAAGCAAGCTTAACTTGAGTCGTATCATTTAATGTCACAAGCAACTGCCCATCTACCACGCTGTAGTTTGTGCTCTCTATGTGTGAACCATGATATAACGGCACCGCTTTATCTAAAAACTGACGTACATACGCCATCACTTTAAAACCACGTACAGGGTTATAACTTAATGTTTTTTCTGCACCTTCATCTTCACTGAGTACATCAGTGCCATACAGAGCGTCATACAGCGAACCCCAACGAGCATTCGCAGCATTGAGCGCAAACCTTGCATTACTTACAGGTACAACGAGTTGAGGTGCCGCAGTCAACGCTATTTCAGGCTCTACTAATTGCGTATCAATATGAACCTCATTTGGCTGCGGCTGTAAATAGCCAATATCTTCTAAAAATGTCCGATATTGAGAGCGATTCCATTGCGGATGCTGCTGATGATAAGCATCTATTTGTTGCTGAAGTAACTCCCTTTTACTTAATAGCGCCTTATTCAAGGGAGACAAAGTATCTATGATACAGGCAAAGCCTTGCCAAAAAGCATTTTGCTCTAATCCAGTATCAGGTAAAGCGTGTAGATTTATAAAGTCGTATAACCGCTTATCTATGGTTAATCCAGCTTGTTGTACGCTTGCTTGCATAGCTATGGTCCTAAGTCGAGTTTGAACGGGTTTAAAATAACCATATCGCATTTAAGCTTAAAACGAACCCCAAAAGTCATTCACGAAAAATATACTCACAATAAAAACTATAAATTTAAAAAATCTTACTTTCGAGCCTAGTGTGTAATTAAGCGCCAACGGCCTTGGCTTGTGCGCAACTCTCACAACTAAAAATAGCTTAACTCGTTCGAAGGAATTTAATTATGACTCGTTATCAATCACAGCTCGATAAGTTCTCTACCTTGTGTCAAACAAATGGCAAAGCTTGGCAGTCAATTAGTCCTGACTTTGCAAGCCGTATGAATCTACAAAACCGCTTTAAAACTGGTCTCGACATTGCCAAATATACAGCTAAAGTGATGCGTGAAGATATGGATGCTTATGACCAAGACAGCAGTCAATACACCCAATCTCTAGGATGCTGGCATGGCTTTACTGCTCAGCAAATGATGATGGCGATTAAAAGGCATCAAAAAACCACTAAGCGCTCATATGTTTATCTTAGTGGCTGGATGGTTGCTGCTCTGCGCTCTGAGTTTGGTCCATTACCAGATCAAAGTATGCACGAGAAAACATCAGTTCCCGCGTTGATTGAAGAGATTTATACCTTCTTAAAGCAAGCAGATGCAAGAGAGTTAGATCATTTGTATCGAGAGCTTGATGAAGCAAAGCAGGCGGGGGCGGATAGCCAAGAAATTATTAATAAAATAGACAACTATGAAACCCACATAGTGCCTATTATCGCAGATATCGATGCAGGCTTTGGTAATGAAGAGGCGACCTATTTATTAGCAAAAAAAATGATAGAAGCGGGTGCATGTGCTATCCAAATCGAAAACCAAGTATCTGATGCCAAACAATGTGGCCATCAGGCTGGCAAAGTGACTGTTCCTCATGAAGATTTTTTGGCAAAAATTAACGCAGTTCGCTACGCATTTTTAGAGCTGGGCGTAGAAGATGGCATTATCGTTGCGCGTACAGACTCATTAGGTGCTAGCCTGACGCAAAAAATTCCAGTGTCAAAAGAACCTGGCGATCTAGCAAGTCAATACACCGCATTTTTAGATACCACGCCAGTTAATAGTCCTGATGACTTAAACGATGGTGAAATGGCCATGAAATTAGGCGGTAAACTCTGTAAGCCAGTACGCTTAGATAATGGGCTATATCAATTTAGAGCTGGTACTGAAAAAGACCGAGTTGTACTCGATTGCGTTACAAGCCTACAATCAGGTGCCGACTTGTTGTGGATTGAAACCGAAAAACCACATGTTCAGCAAATTGCTGAATTAGTAAACCGCATTAAAGAGCAAGTACCAAATGCCAAATTGGTATACAACAATTCACCTTCATTTAACTGGACACTCAAATTTAGAGAGCAAGTTTATGCGCAATGGCAACAAGAGGGTAGAGACTTAACCAACTATCCAGATCCTAAGCAAGATGCAAAAGCACTGATGGCCCCACAGTTAGATAGCTCTGAATTAGCAATTGCTGCAGATGAGTTAGTACAAAACTTCCAGCGCGATGGTGCACGTGAAGCAGGAATATTCCATCACTTAATTACACTACCTACATACCACACAGCCGCACTAAGCACAGATATTCTGGCGGAAGGTTACTTTGGTGACTTAGGAATGCTTGCTTATGTTCGCGATGTACAAAGACAAGAAATTCGTCGTGAGCAAGCGTCCGTTAAACACCAAGATTTGGCAGGTTCAAACATTGGCGATACACACAAAGAGTACTTTTCAGGTGAGAATGCCCTTAAAGCCGGCGGCGAAGCAAACACCATGAATCAATTTTAGTACACAAACATTCCAATCAATGATGCTTATTAGTAAAGGGGTCTTTGACCCCTTTTTTAGTTTTGCCTTTCATGAGTGATGAGATCAGGTTTTTACTAAATCAAACCTCACAGCTGCTTTTAGGTATATCACAGCGCCTTAGTTGCCAAAAATAGGTTACAACCTAGGTAATTATCTTTATTTCCTAAATATTTTAAGCTTTAGGCACAAGGACCAAAGCAAAATTTTACTAACTAACGGCTCTCTAGAACGATATTTTACTAACTAATTTAACGAATAAACCGAAATTTTACTAACTCAGGTTCAATAAATCAAAATTTTACCAACTGATTGACCTCATTCTGTCACACAAGTAAATTATTGAGTAAAATACAACTTGTAAAGCCCCTTTACAGATTCAGTTTACAACTAGATTTAGTTACACTTTTATCAGCTCAAAAATCACAATGTATTGTTTATAACCCTTAAAAATATGGGCTAAAGACGTAAAAAACTCTTAAGTAAATATCATAAGACGAAGTATACGATAGCCTTTAATTTACAAATATACATATTGATATCAATAACTCGGTTAGAAAGGCAGAGTTTATTAAAGTTAGTATATCTGTGATCTTAATGACTTTATTAACTACTTCCTGTTAAAAATCAACGAGTTTAACATGCACTCATAAATAAGTTGTTCAACTTAGCGATAGCAAAAACCGATACTAAGCCAAAATACAACCACGTACTTTGTTTCGACTAAGCTCTGTGAAAGGGCAATATTAACAATTACCTTTGTTTAATTACACTCTAGGCCATATCAAGGTATTGAGTACAAATGTACTTTGCTAACCATTAGAGTTTATTACCCACTTATTTTGCCTAAATAAAACAAATAATACTCTTAATCTAAGTGCTCCGATGAGTAATACCGACAATAGTGACTCCATTTTTCTTACACAATTCTTAGCTTAAATAGAACCCATACAAAAGAGGAAAGCGAAATGACACAACACACAATGAAACATGGAGACTGGGCAAGAATTGTCGAAACTCGACAAATAAAAAAACAAGTTCAACCAAAAAGGAGTACCAACAACAAATTTGTCATTATCAGCCTACTTTTTGGTTTTTTTGTTATCGCAGCACTATGGGTTTATGCATTAGATAATACTCAAGAGCACCAAATTTCCGCGCTCAAAAAAGTACAAAAAGAACGTATTACTAGACACTTTTCAAAACAATTCATGATGGGAAGCTGGCAGCTTTATGACGCTACATTTTCAAAGTTAGATATCAATGTGCTGATCAAAATGCCAACTAACTTAGCCATGAATGAGCAACAAATCACAACATACATTAAAGACTCAATATGCCCTTCATTAGGCAACCAAATTTGGCATGATGTAAATTATTATAATTTGTACATAAATCTATTTGTTGATTCGCCACGCAAAGGCATTTATACAAAATGCCAAAACCCCAACTTGTCCTTATGAAAAAAGCAGCACGGCCTCAACTTAGGAGGCCATGCTACTCTAGCTCTAATCGCGATTTTTCGACTAACTCTGCAGGTAACGATTTACTTACCGAAACACCTAACTCCTTGAACTCTGATGCTTGCTTAATTAGGTTACCCTTCCCACTGTATAACTGCGCAAATGCTTTATCATAATTTTCTTTTGCCTTGTCAAGCTGTACTCCTACCCCATCCATACTGTGTAAAAACGCATTTAGTTTGTTGTAAAATTTTTCAGCTCGTAATGCAAGCTCTCGGCTATGTTTACTTTGCGCTTCAAACTTCCACAGTTGCTTAACAATATTGAGGCTCGTTAGTAATGTTGTCGGAGTTGCTACCAACACGTTCATATCAAGTGCTTGCTGATACAACTGAGGATTGTGCTTAATGGCTTCAACAAATGCAGACTCAACAGGAATGAACATAATAACAACCTCAGGGGAATTAAGACCTGGTAATCGCTCATATGACTTATCACCGAGCTCTTTAATTCTTGATTGCACTGCCTGACAGTGCTCAACCAACGCTTCTTGTGCAAGAGCTTGGGAATCTGCATTGACATAACGAGTGTAAGCATTAAGAGAGGTTTTTGCATCAATCACCAAATGTCGCTGTTGCGGTAAATATACAATGACATCTGGACGAAATTTACCATGTTCAGTAGCAAACGACACCTCTCTCTTGTAATCATAGCCCGCACGCAAACCAGCACTGTCGAGCACATTTTCCAGCATCAACTCTCCCCAATTCCCTTGAGTTTTCTTTTGCCCTTGCAACGCATTGGTCAATCTATCAGCTTGCTCAGTAATTGATTTATTATTAGCTTGTAAGTGCATCAGTTCAGTTTTAAGCGATGCGCGTTGTTTTAATTCTTCACTGTGAATAGCTTCCATTTTGTCACGAAAGCCTTTGAGTTCACCTTGCATTGGTTGCAATAATTGACTAATTCGTTCTTGGCTATGAGAATTAAAACGGGCGGTTTTTTCTTCAAATATTTGATTAGCAATGTTTTCAAATTCTTGCTTTAAAATAGCTTTCGATTTTTCTAACTGTGCGATTTGTGCATCAAATGCTTGCTGTTTTTGTTCCAACGTTGTTTTAATATCTGTCAGTTCAATTTCTAAACAATGAGATTGCTCTGTGCTTTGTGCTAGCGACTGCTCACTTTGCTGCCATAGCTGCTGGTATTGGTTAGCTTGCAGCTGCTTCTCATTTAAGCGTGCTTGATATTGCTGGCAATGACCATGAAGTTGTAGCTTTTCAGCTTGTAGTTGTTGAGTTTGGAGATTGAGCTCTGCTATTTTTTCACTTTCTGCTGCAAGACGCTGCTCATGCATGGCTATTTGAGATACCAGCTTTTGCTGCTGTAAAATATACCAAGGAACAACTACAAAAGCACCGCTTCCTACCAAGACAATATGCGACCAACTTATTTGCGACACAATAGCTTCAAACATACACTATCTCAAAGATATAATTCGTATATTTGATAATACCTTAATCAACCGTTACAAGCACTTAAATAACCGGAGCCTTGATTAAGAGGTTTACGTGCTCATCTACTTTATTGCTCTGTGGCAATCGGGTGAGTTGGGTTTTGTGAAGGCGGGATATACGGCAATAACTTAATTATTTTTAAAACGTTATTTGGGTCTGTTGCTCACTCCTCAAGCTGTTGTGCATCATAACGATAACCTGCACCGTATACCGAGCCAATTAGCTTTGCAGAAAATCCTAACAGCTTTATTTTTTTACGTATATTTTTGATGTGACTATCAATAACACGATCAGAAATATCAAAGTTGTCTGGCTGAATATGATCTAAAATTTGCTGACGAGAAAAGACTCTACGCGGTGAGTTATATAACAAGAGAAAAACATCAAACTCCACTTTCGTCAATACTAAAGCATGCCCAGCAATTGTTATTGCAAGCTGGGGTTCATTGACAACCACTTTTTGTTGCACTTCATCATTGGGTACACAACGCCTAAGGATAGCTTTTATACGCATAACTAACTCAGCTGCGCTAAAAGGCTTACACACATAGTCATCAGCACCAAACTCTAACCCTTTTAGTCTATCCGCTTCTGCTACTTTTGCTGTCACCATCACAATTGGAACCATTGAAAATTGCCGAATTTGTTTCATACATGTAACGCCATCTTGATTGGGGAGCATAATATCCATAATAATGGCATCAGGCTGGTTTTCTTGTACCCATGTAACCACCTTTGCGCCATCAGCGATATGAGAAGTATTGAATCCAGATGCTTTAAAAAACAACATGAGTTGCTCGGCAATATCAAAGTCATCTTCAACAATTAGGATATGGTGCATAGACCCTCTTAAATAGCGGTAATATTTCGTGTTGTTTTTAACTGTTTATTCACCTTGCGACGTAATGAGTCAGACAAGGTATCATCTAATAATAGCATTACTAGAATACTATCGAGATCTTCACTCGTTGCCACTTCGTCCAGTAAATAATAATCACTTTGTGATAAGGGTTCTATAAAATTTAAACTAACATCTGACTTCTGCTGGCCCATCATGACATTTCCATATTATAAATAATTGAATCAAAGCTTTAGTATGGCTATTAAAACAACACAATATGGAGCAAATATGGAAGGAATTGTGATAGTTAGAATGACACAAAACAAAAAGCCAGCTTTCGCTGGCTTATTACAAAATGGTAATCAAGGGGGAATCAACAAATGCTTATTACTACTAACAAGCATATTAATAGACCCAGATAATATCATTAAGTTCAAAACTATTTATTAATATTCAAAAAAAGTGAAATTATCGAAGCAGTGATAGCATTTGCTCTTCATCAAACTGACTTAAATTCATTGCTTTATCTTCAAATAGTGCATCTACAAGCGCTTGTTTTTGTCGTTGCATATTAAACACTTTCTGCTCAATCGAATTAGCCATAATAAGCTTATAAACAAACACTGGTTTATCCTGCCCTATACGATATGCTCGGTCAGTGGCTTGGTTTTCAACGGCAGGGTTCCACCAAGGATCAAAATGTATTACGGTGTCTGCTTGTGTAAGATTTAACCCTGTTCCTCCCGCTTTTAAACTGATCAAAAATACATTGTGTTTGCCTTGTGTAAACTCACTGATCACCTTATCCCGCTGCCGAGTTTGTCCAGTGAGCATACTGAAAGGAAGTTGTTGCTGATCACATTGCTGTGCTATCAAATCTAACACCGTTGTAAACTGACTAAATATGATTACTTTACGGCCTTGCTCTAACATTACAGGAAGGTGTTTTTCCAACCAATCAAGTTTGGCACTAGACGCCTGATTTTGACTATCAACCAATACCGGATGACAACAAATTTGTCTGAGCTTTAATAGCGCATCTAAAAACAGCAACTTACTGCGTTGTACACCTTGCTCTTTAAATAAGTTCAATAGGCTATTTTCAACCTGATCCTGAACATTTCTGTACAACTGAGCTTGGCCTGCTGAAAACTCAAGTTCTTTTATAAGCTCTGTTTTATCAGGGAGTTCTTTAACCACTTGCGCCTTAGTTCGGCGCAATATAAATGGCGCAATAACCGCGTGTAGTTCTCTAGCACGTTCTCGATTTTGTTCTTTCTCTATCGGGTATTGAAAATATTGCTTAAATTGTTGACGAGTCCCTAAAATATCAGGCATGACAAAATCCAATAATGACTTAAGTTCTAATAAGTTGTTCTCAACGGGCGTACCACTTAAACAAAGCTTAAACTGTGCTTTTAGTTGTTTTACACATTTAGATATTTGCGCAGACTCATTCTTAATATATTGTGCTTCATCTAACACAATAGAATCAAATTCAAGGCCTTTATAATGCGCTATATCTCGTTTTAAAAGCGGGTAGGTTGTTAAAATAAATTTGGCCGAGGGGAGCTCGCAAAGGTATGCTTCTCTATTGCTACCATGCACCGTTGTCAGGGTTAAATGTGGTGCAAAACGCGCGAACTCACTTTGCCAGTTTCCGACTAAACTTGTCGGACACACTATAAGGCTCGGTCTATTCACTAAAGTGTTATGTTGAGTAATGAAGTAAGCAATAACCTGAAGTGTTTTTCCAAGCCCCATATCATCAGCTAAAATGCCGCCCAATTGGTGTCGATTCAAGAACTTTAGCCAATTGACTCCCTGCTCTTGATAATCTCTCAATGTAAACGCTTGGCTCGTACTAGCAGGGATAACACTAGATGAAAGAGGTGGGTTTTTAAGTTCATCTAAATAGTCAATGAGTCTTGAGTCATCGCAATTAATCGCAATATTATTTAACGCAAATAGCTCTTTGGCAAAGTACAGTGGAAATTTAAATTGGCTATTAGATAAATAATAGCTAAAGCGGAATTTTAGATTTAATAACCTTGAAAAAACTTCATAATCAATAGCATAAGATTGATCGGCTATTTTTATGTATTGATATTTATTTGCTAACTCATTGAGTTCAGCACGTGGTTTAGTGTCCCAATCAAGTAATACCGTTTTATCATCAAACTGAACTTTGCCTAAAATGTGATGCTGTTTATCCCTACGCAATAATAGCGATACAATAGGTTCAACAACCGACACGTTTGTAACTAATTCATCTACACCCCAACCTTTGTTTAATAATTGTGGTCGTACTTCATTATTAAACCAATGATAAGCTTGTTCATTATCAACAGGTAAACTGAACAGCTTATCCTTACTCACTAGACCCATTCCTGAAAGTATTTGCTCACATCGCTTATGTTGTTTTGCTAAATCCTTTTTCGATAATTTAATCACGTCATCTAAATTAAGTTCAAAGCGTACGCCATCTACTGTATCAAAGGCTCTCAGGCGGCTGCTTAGGGTGTTTCTTGCTATATTGCTAGCAACACCTTTAGGAGGCTCTATAACATCGGCACAGAACAATTGAGCGAAACGTTGATAAACTTGCTCTAGTTGTTCTGCTGGTACTGTTGGCATAGTCAACAAATGAGCTATTTCATGACTATTGAGCTCTGAGTTAATCGGCCCTATCAGCATTTTTTCTGTATCTAAATAATAAGGCGGATCAGTTTTAATAAGCACCCATTGCTCTGTATTAGATAACTCAGCTTTGAGCTGCACGAGTTTACTATTTTGCTGCCAAACAAACTGTAAACTTTGTTGATGGGCTGCGGCTAAAGGGGTTCTGTTAGTTTGAAAGTACAACCGATTAGTTTGCAGTAATTGTTGCAATGCAGTGTGACCCCATGCGCCATTTAGTTCATAATGCCCTGGTGAGTTTTGAGAACGTACCCAAGTAAATAACCTAAAATCATCATCTAAAACGCCTGCGGGTGGCAGTTGGCTAGTAAGTTGATGTTCAGTAAGAGCGCGACCTAATGGGTATACACCGTCAGGTTTTAAAGGACTTACCTTTGGAGCAAGTAATAGTTCTGATCCGTGCATTTCAAGGGAAAATAGTAATACATTGTTAGCTTCACTTAACTTTGGAGACTGCAATTGTTCAAGTTCATTAAACCAATCATTCACCAAATACGCTTCGCCAAAACCACCTGAGTGCTCAATTTTTAATTTCAATAATACAGCAGCTATATGACGACATTTGTTATTACTTGAACAAGTACATTGCGCGTTAACACGAATAGTATTGTTCTTATGAACCATACTAATGTGCTGAGAAAAAGTATTACCTTGATTACCTATAATTTGGGCATCAATTTTAGAAAAATCATTATTATGCTCTAAAAAGCTGATCTGAGAATCATTAAGATACTCTTTTGCTTTACTTAGCATTTGAGCGTTAAAATACTGCTTTAAAAAGCGTTCAGAAAGTGGGAATTGGCTCGCTTGCTCCTGTTTAATTTCTTCAAACAAAGCAAATAACTGTTCTTTGGACAACTGCGTAGACATCAGCACAACATTAAAATTTACCTATCTGCCCAGTATATGGGATTGCGCTTGTAAGCAAAAGGGGTAGGTAGGTAATAAACGACGCTATTTCACTGGTTGGATCAGAGATAAATAAAATAAGTGAAGACCCAAGCAACATTTTGCTGTTGCTTGGTAAAAAATACTAATTATAATTTGAAAGAATTTTTTGTAGTTGTTCAAGGCGTTTATCTGTAAGAACACGATTATCTATTTTTATCGTGACATCCCCACTTTTCAAACTCCTTTGTACTTTTACGAAGTTACTTTCTAATAGTGACTCATTGCGATGGGATTTTTCTTCAAAAGTTGTTAAGTATTTTGTGATTAATAAAGCTCTTTTTTCGTCACTCATGGGCTCTAGCATAAATGCTTGATTCGCCAGTTCTTCTAACATCAATTGAAATAAGTGTGGCTCAATATTAATAGCTTCAATTATTTTTTTTGCGGCTTCTCGGCCAACATGATTTGCTGTTGGATATACATTTAAAACACTTTTTGGTATTTGTTCATAGGCTTTTATCGCATCAGCTATTGCGGTATGAGATACACCTTCTATGGCTGCAATTTCTCTAAAGGAGCCCTTTTTCCCTTGCTCTTGTAGCTTTTGCTTTGTTCCAGCATATGCTTGACCAAGTTCCCATAAACTTGGGGCAATATATTGATCTGATGAAACAGCAAGTAGCTTAGCATCGTTTTCTGTAAAATCACTTGACGACAAGACTACGTAATCAGCACTGCCAAATATGCATGCTTTGCGGCGCCTTGAACCAGACAGGACCCATTGAATACTATTCTGTTCCCAGCATAACGCCGGATGCAAATTGCGTTTATCATTTTTAATTGCTGGCAGTATATCTGCAACTGAACGTTCGTTTAGTAGTGATTGTTCACGTCGGTTTTGCCCATAGACTTTAGTTTTAAGTTCAATTTCTTTATGTTTGATCACATGACACGTTAATGTGATCGTTCTATTAGGATCGCTTGGTGCTGGCATAGTGATCACGTCACCAACTTTTGCTTGATCTAATAGATCATCTAAACTGCTGCCTTCAACTGGGGAAGCAAACGGGTCTAGTCGTGTATCATTCTTACGTTTTTTAGCCATTAGTAAACCTTTGTTCTTACTACGTTAATGATGATTGAGTTGAAGGCCAATTCGAGCGAATTAGCATTTCTAATTCATCAACAACGTCTTTTATATTTTCTTGAGCTTTTAATAATGCTTCTCTGCTAGCTAAGCTATCTGATGTTTTCTGGTCAAAAATTGTATTAAAAGAAGATGAACTGGCAGTAATCGCTGAGCTATGATTGATTGGGTAACTCATTACTTGACGGCCAAATGCACTACGAACATCTTTAACAATATCTCTTTGTGAATGATTGCCTTTAACGTAATTAGTGACTAAAAACTGCATAAAGTCCCAACCATCATGACCAAGTGCTGCTACTGTATGATAAATCTCACCCAAACGTTTTAAATATTTGTTGTTAGCATCAAAATCTACGGCTTCTGGATGAACAGGTATTAACATTGCTGTAGAGGCCATAAGTGCATTATAAAACATAAAATTAAGTGAAGGAGCAGTATCAATTAGTAAAATATCAAATTGATCTTCGACGGGTTCTATCACTTTTTCATATAATTTATGGTAATGGCGAGTTTGTTCATAACTTGAACTTTCTTTAAGTTCAGTGGCTGTTTCATGTTCAAAATAAAAATCATCCATTCCAGATGGAAGTACTCTTATATTTGGAATATGGGTTGTTTGAAAGGCATTAGCAACAACATCTCTCCATGTTTCGTCAGGTTCAAGCTCTATACAATCACGCATTAAATCACCAACCGTTATAGGCTCTGGATCATCTGGTGGGAAAAAGCTAGAAGATGATCCCTGTGGATCTAAATCAATAATGCCAATGCGGTAACGCTTAATGTTTGTTGTTGCAAGTGCAGCAGCAATATTAACTAGAGATGTGGTTTTTCCACATCCACCTTTTAATGAATTAATAACGATAACTTGAAGTTTATCACTTTCTTTTCTTTGATCGGAAGTCACTCCCATAATTTCTGCCATTGCAAAAATATTGGACAGTGTATAGGCATAATGTCCATTGGCTCCTTTTTGGATATTCAAATGGTCAAAGTCGCCTTGATCATGTCTCCTTTTTAATGTTCTATTATTGCAACCGAGCAAGTCAGCGGCAGCTTTTTGTGTATAGGTTCTAAGCTCTTTCTCGTCTGTTTTTAAATGTGCTCTATAATGCTGTATTCGACCTTCTAAGGACTGCTCAGCCACTTCGGCAGTCGCTTTTAATAGGCTATAAGTTGACAGTGCTTTATTATTAATTGACATACACAATATCCTTTACTTGATAGCTAACATTATAATGTCCATCAAATGAGTAGTAAACAATAAAATAGACAGACATTGTATTTTTTATTGACTTAAGAATAAATAAATAAGGTTAAGTATGGTTAAGAATAAAGGTAATAAAGGTTAAAGAGAACTTTATTATATATAACATACTGATAAATATAATAAAGTTAACATCTTTCAGATCATGTTTTAACGCAGTAAAGATCGGATCTTTACTTAGTCACAGATCAGCTTTTTACTAAGAATAAGTTAATCTTTTATTTTGGTAACAGCTTATCAACAGCTTTACTCACAAACTTAATGTGCTAGATCAAGTTTATACTAAGGTAAATCAATAGTTTACTAACATTATTTAGCCTTCGTTATTGTTTTAGTAGATATAGATCTGATCTTTTCTAAGTATAGATCTGATCTATACTTAGAAGAACAAAAGTTATACACAGTGATATTGAAAATCAGAGGTTTACTGTTGTTTTTTGAAAAAAAACGAGAAAGAAAGGCGCTGCAGTGGCTTTTGTTAGTATAAAATCGATCTGTAGTTTGAAAGAGTTAGTAAAAATTAGATCTGTAATAAATAATTTAGATGAGATCAGATTTTTACTAACAATAGCCATTAACTTTTGTCTATGAATATGTTGTTATAAGCTGTCATAATATTTTGGAAGTAGAATAATGAGCCGAAAGGTGAACATCTCAGTAGATAACCTACCAGATTCGTTGCGAGGCCAGATCCATGGTGTGGAAAGTGCCATTGATAACGAGAGTTTAGCGTTATTTACTGATAACAAAGATGTTCGTATATCTATTGAAAACGCAGCTCATGGCTTGAGGGCGTACTCAAACACCTTTAATCACTATGATCTTTGGGGCCGCTTTGTTCGCTCTGGACATAAAAAATTACCTTTAGAGGAAGCGCCTAAAAAAACGATTATTACTCGTCGTATCTCTGAAAAAGTCGATGGTATTTTATATGAAGGTGAGATAAAAATTACACCTGCAGTTGTCAGTACTAAAAAAGACGGTGACGATATAGAATATTTAGTATGGCCATCAGATAGAGAAGAAAAAGTTGAGCGAGCACTTATTCGTTTGGCATCAAAGGGCAAGATTGTCAAAATAAATTTTAAATCTGGTATTCAATACGCTGTTATTTTTTCAATGAATGAGCTAGCTCAGGAGCTTAAAGCTGTCGGTCAGTCAATGCCTTATCCCCAAATTAAAGAATCATTAGAGGCATTGCAGGGCTCAAAATTGTCATTTAAGTATTCAGCAACTGATACGAAAAATTCAGATATTGACGACTCTTTTTATGAATCAAATATGAACTTTTTATCATCATTGCATTTTAGTGGTAAAAAAGGACAGGGCGGTAATATAAAGTGTGTGGCATGTTTAAATGCATTTGTTCACAACATGATAGATAACTTAGAGTATAAGGGTTACTACTTTAATAGTGCGCAGGAATTAAAACGAGGTTTATCGCGTTGGATGATGCTTAGGCTTTATCATTTATGGCGTTATGCTGCACCAGGTAAGACATATCATTTTAGATTATTGTCGATTATGGAAAAATATGGTTCAATTTACTCAACTGATGATATTTCCGAGAATAAACTCAAAGCACTTCGTCGTGATATGACGACGACCATGAAAGATTTGATTGAAAAAGGTGCTATATCTGAATATAACATCACAAATGTTAAAGATGATAAAAGTGCAAAGATAATTGATTATGTTTATGAAATGCATCCTTCTGCTCAATTTTGCGAAGAAATTCTCGCGCTAAATAAACATAACAAGCGCATTGAAATTCAAGGTGGTAAACGAATTGTTGAAAATGTGGAAGTGATTGATGAAGATACACTGGAAGAAATAGTCAAGAAATAGTTAAAAGGCGCTAATATAATATAGCGCCTTTTTTAATCTACTTTTTCAAGGTAGATACGATCAACAAGAAAATTGTATGCTTTTTTTCTGGGGTGATTGTCATTTTTTTCATAATTAGGTAAATCACCCAGTTTTGTTTCTGGATGTGGATTGAATAAAATAAAAGGTAATGCCGCACTAACATGGTATCGTTTTTGGGCTGTGAAACGAACATTGACTTCTGGAGATACCCTGGTTGGCCTGCGAATTCGTAGTTTACTTTTCTCATTCAAACTAGCTACTCGAATTTTTTCTTTTTCAACAAGTGCTTGCCAGGATTGCTGGTCAATCATACGTGGATTGGAATAGTTCGATGACCGAGACAGCATTTCTAGTGCTGCATCTTTGGATAAAGTCCGAGTGGCATGTTTTGTCATCCAAGTAAATCTGACGGAATATGGTACTGTACTTTCACTGTGAATTTTTCTGTAGCTAGCAAGAGTTATCAAAGAAGGGATTGCACTATGAACAGCTTCAAAGCGCGCATCATTGTTTGGAATCTCTAAAATTAGTTGTTTAAACTTTTGTTTTTCCTCATTGACACATTTTAATCTGTTTATTAATTGGTTATTAAAATCATTTATAGTTAATAAGCCTGGATGGCGCATCATTACTTTACTACTAGCTTTATTTTCAATAAACAAATCTTTGTAAGCACTTACTATTTTATTTAAAGCTTCATCACCTTTGTATTTTTTGACATTAATATTTGTAGGTGCTTTATCTTCTTGATCTTTATTAATTGGTGGTAATTGAAAATATAAAGCTGATTGAATTTGTGCTTTTTCAAGTTCATCGCAGAACAAACAAAGCTGTTCAAAAAGTAAATCAAACTGTGATTTTATATTAAATTTGTTAATCATGTTAGAACACATCATCCTTTTAGTTTTATGCTCGGGTTTCTTTTCTTTTGAACACGTTGTATGATGTGTTCTTTGTCAGTAGAATATCAAATAAATTGTAGCTTTAAAAGATTTATAAACTTGAGAGCTTAGGTTAAGGTGTAGCTTGTTGAACTTTTAAGCCGTAAAATCCAGTTATGGCATTTTGCATAACAGTTCATACTCCAATATTCATTGAAGTATATTTTTGGGGTTGGACTTTAATCGTCTTTGAAATCATAATTACATCGTTTTTATCTTCATATTTTTGTGAAACGTCGTAATGAGCTTTACATTTTTATTAATCATTTTTCTAGTAATTATCATCATTACGATGATAGGCAATTAAGTTCTATTTTGTAGCTTACGTTGATAGCATGAAAATTCAATATGTGCAGTATGTTTATTTTAACATTCAAAATATATGGTATGATGTGTTCTATCTCTTATCATACTTTAAAATTTAGCTCTAGATATTTTAAGTATAATCTTAGCGGTTCCCTAATGTGGTATGCAAGCTGATAGTAGTAGAAAACTCATTGTTGTGATTTTCCCTATTTTCAAACCGTAAGTGTTATTATTTTTCAATATATTGACGCTTACAATTTACCGCTAGTAGCTCAAGTACACGGTGTTTGCAGTATGATTCTGCAATATGTGGGTATGTTGTAATAAAGTTCTTAAGGCGATTTAATGACTTTAGCTAATGTAATAAGCGAGTCGAGTACATATCAAGTCACTAGTCAAAATTACTGTGCACCTTGCAAATTAGTAACAAGCAAAGTTGAACGCTTTTTACTAGGTAGATAAGACTATACTCGGATTCATTTCTCTTCCAGAGTACTGTTAAGTCAACTGACTTATTATCATACATATTTGTAAGGTTTTAGTATTTACAGCTATACAATAAGATGATGTAACGATTCGGTCAAAAGGAGTTGCCACTTTGAGATATTAGCTCAAAGTAATCTAAGCCAAAATATATCTTTTAGTATGTGACTGACGAGTAAAGGCTCAATCATTTTCAACATCAGGTGGAATACTTCTTTCACGAGCTTGTTAATTAAGTAACCTGATCTGAATTAAAGGAACTAAATGCTCGTTCCTTCGACCAAGTTTGATTAGACTGAAAAGAAATGAGCATGAGTAAATTAGTTGAAATCTACTGTGATTTCGATGATTCCTATCAATTGTTTATTTAGCGTTAGCAATTAATGTTACCAGAAACCGGAGAAATTATGCGCCGTAGAGCCTGCCGTTTATCAACTGCAGAAGTGATGGCTATCATTATTCACTTACATCAGTGGTATTAATGGTTTCAAAAACTACAACCTTTACTATGTTGGCAGCCAGCTAAAATCTTAGCAAACATTCTTTGGAAAGCTTTACGGTAACAAAGTCGTTGCATTGATCAAAGACGGTTCAAAATAACATGATGAACAAGTTTATCTTCTCGTGGGACAGAGCTATGCTGAATTTATTAGGTACTTTAACCAGATCTGAGGTTAAATAGGTCATAAGTAATATTCAAATCAATTGAAGCAAGACCTATAGCAGTAAAAACGACAAGAAATAAACAAAGTTAATTCATTAAAGCTCGCTGTATTTCTGGCTGGGGGAAAATTTTTGTGTATCGTGTTTAAAGTCAATTTTGACATCGCATGAATAACGAACTCTTTCAATGCAATTTTCTAAATTTGATTATGAAAGGGTATATAACCTATTTTGCAACCCGATAAGCTCATAGATTTTGATGGATATCTGAAAATTCGCACCTTGCAGGCAAGATAAGTTTTTAAACACCGCTTTTAGGTGAGTAGGAGTAATGTTCGATAATAACTGGAGACTTGAAATCCAGAGGATTTAGCAACAGCAGATAGGTGTTTTTCACAGGTAAGAACTTTTTTGTTAATTAGAAACATGGTTAATCTGCATGTACCTTCTGTTTTTGGCCAATATTTTATTGGCGTAACTATGTAATCTTGAAAAATAGCAATGCCCATTGGTTGAAAATTTAATGGGTATCAGGCTCTTAATATTCATGTTTACTTTACTTACGTTATGTTAAATTGATAGTTATTTAAATAAAACAAGCCATAGTACCTTAAAGTGGTTGATACATAAATTCCCTTATTTGTCTGTTTTATTTAAATTTCACTTCATTGCTAATTTAACTTGAATAGAAATTATGTATGATGTGTTCTTTATTTTTGCTTGTTGTCCTTTGTCTTATTACCTCTGTTAACCCAGTTAATGCAAATTTCTCTTGAAGGAAAGACGTCTATACGTTACTTTCATCTTGAAGTTACACTACTTGGAATGAGGAAACAAAATGAAATTATGGAACCCTGACAGTTGGAGAAGCCTTCCAATTGTACAGCAACCAGAGTACCCGGATCAGCAATCGCTGAAACAGGTTGAAAAACAATTAAATGATGCACCACCACTTGTGTTCGCTGAAGAAACTCGTAGCTTATATAAACAATTAGCAGATGTATGCGAAGGAAAGTCATTTTTACTTCAAGGTGGAGACTGTGCAGAGTCTTTTACCGATTTTAATGCAGCAAATATCCGTGATACTTTCAAAACACTATTGCAAATGGCTGTAGTATTAACTTACGGCGGTAAATGTCCTGTTGTTAAAATTGCCAGAATGGCAGGTCAATATGCAAAGCCACGTTCATCAGATTTTGAAACAATTGAAGGAATATCATTACCTTCTTATCGTGGTGATATTATTAATAACTTCGAGTTTACAGAGCAATCGCGAGTACCGGACCCTGCAAGGCTTATGACAGCATACCATCATAGTGCAGCAACGCTTAATCTACTTCGTGCATTTGCACAGGGCGGTTTAGCAGATTTGCACCAAGTCAACCGCTGGAATATGAGCTTTGTAGCAGCCAACCCACTGAAAGAAAAATACCAGCAATTAGCTGATAGAATTCAAGATGCACTCGAATTTATGGAAGTTTGTGGCATTAATGCGGCAGTAGCGCCTAGTTTACGAGAAACAGACCTATATACATCACATGAAGCGTTGCTCCTTGGTTATGAAGAAGCATTAACACGCAGAGACCATTTAAGTGGTGATTGGTATGATTGCTCAGCGCACTTTGTTTGGATTGGTGAACGTACAAGACAGTTGGATCATGCTCATATTGAGTTTTTTAGAGGCATAAAAAATCCAATCGGCGTAAAAGTTGGTCCAGGTATGAAACCTGACGAGTTGATTGAATTAATTGATGCACTTAATCCAGACAATATACCTGGAAGATTAACTCTAATAACAAGAATGGGGGCAGATATTTTACCTGAAAAATTACCAGCCTTAGTAAGAAAAGTACAAGAAGAAGGTCGTAAAGTAATTTGGTCATCCGATCCAATGCATGGCAATACCGAAAAAGCCAGTACAGGTTATAAGACCCGAAGTTTCAATAATATTCTTCGAGAAATAAGTCAGTTTTTCGCTGTTCATAAAGCTGAAGGTTCATACCCAGGTGGTGTACATTTAGAAATGACAGGTCAACACGTTACTGAATGTACCGGTGGCGCATATGGCTTATCAGATGAAGACCTAGCTCAACGTTACCGTACGCAATGCGACCCTCGCTTGAACGCAGATCAAGTGCTAGAACTAGGCTTTTTAGTTGCCGACTTGCTCAAAGACGCACGTAAAAAAGTATAATATCAAATGTTAAGGCCGTATTTACGGCCTTTTTTCATTTAATATTTTCGTCTTGTTAAGCCTGTTTCAGAAATTATCTTTGCTGAAATTTCTTCAATAGAGTGGCAGGTTGAGTTCAAGTAAGGCGTTTTATGACGTTTAAATAACATCTCTACTTCTCTAACCTCTATGCGGCATTGGCGTAATGATGCGTATTTTGAATTTGCCATTCTCCCTTCACGAATTGCAGATAAACGTTCAGGGTTGATAGTTAGACCAAATAATTTATGTTTAAAAGGCAACAAACAACGTGGGAAATTTCCTTTTTCAAGGTCATCTTCTGTCATTGGATAGTTGGCGGCTTTAATACCATACTGAAGTGCTAGATATAAACTTGTTGGTGTTTTTCCACATCGACTCACACCTACTAAAATAATGTCAGCTTGCTCATAATCTTTAATATTAGCGCCGTCATCATTGGCGAGTGCATAGTTAACTGCATCGATTCGAAAATCATAACTCGCTTCATGTATGGAGTGTGTACGATGTATTTTAGGCACCGGGTCAACATTAAGCTCTTTCTTTACGACTTTACTAGCTAATGCTAGAAAATCATAACAAACCCCCTGCGATGATAGTATAATTTCTGACAGCTCAGGATTCACAAAAGTAAAAAATACCAGTGGCCTATCACCACTGTTTTGTGACGTAAGGTCAATTAAAGATTTTATTTCTTGAGCTTTTTGAACTGTTTCAACAAATGGAATAGTTTGGTGATTAAATTCCACTGGAAACATAGAGAGCGTTGCGTGGCCAAATACTTCTGAAGTAATCGCGGTGCCGTCTGAGATATAGAATGCCGTTCTCATGATAACCTTATTATTTCAAATTAACTGAATTTTCCCTATCGCGGTTTACGTAGGTATGCTTACCAGTGTAGAATGCCTGCGACCCTTATTAAAGGTCAAATAATCTCTCACATTTATTACAATTTGTTTTTGGAGACAGTTCCGTGCAAGACTACGTTCTCTGGTATCAAGAGTTAGGTATGCAAGACGTGCCTCGGGTTGGTGGTAAAAATGCCTCACTTGGGGAAATGATATCTAATTTATCAAACGCAGGTGTACAAGTTCCTGGTGGATTTGCAACTACCGCAGACGCCTTCAATGAATTCCTTGACCAATCTGGTTTAAACGAAAAAATCCACACCATTTTAGATACCCTTGATGTCGATGACGTCAACACCCTAGCCAAAGTTGGCGCACAAATCCGCCAATGGATTATTGATACACCTTTTCAACCAGCTCTAAACACCGCGATTCAAGACGCTTACAACTCTCTTCACGGGGATACTAATTCAGATGTTTCTTTTGCAGTGCGTTCATCTGCAACAGCAGAAGATATGCCAGATGCATCATTTGCAGGTCAGCAAGAAACATTTTTAAACGTTCGCGGAATTGATGCAGTAATGGTCGCTATAAAACATGTTTTTGCCTCATTGTTTAATGACCGAGCTATTTCTTACCGTGTTCACCAAGGTTATGACCACAGAGGTGTCGCGTTGTCTGCTGGTATTCAGCGTATGGTGCGTTCAGACAAAGCATCATCAGGTGTTATGTTTAGTATTGATACTGAATCTGGCTTTGAAGATGTTGTATTTGTAACCTCTAGCTACGGTCTTGGCGAGATGGTAGTTCAAGGCGCGGTCAATCCTGATGAATTTTATGTTCACAAACCAACACTTAACAAAGGTCTTCCTTCTGTTGTGCGTCGTAATATCGGCTCTAAAGCGATTCAAATGATTTACTCTAGTGATGAAGCTCACGGTAAACAAGTTGAAATCGTTGACATGGACCCTGCTAAGTCTGCACAATTTTCTATCACAGATGATGAAGTGCAAGAGTTAGCAAAACAAGCTGTAATAATTGAGAAACACTACGGTCGTCCAATGGACATCGAGTGGGCTAAAGACGGCAATGATGGCAAATTGTACATTGTCCAAGCGCGTCCTGAAACTGTGCGCTCTAATGAAGATGCTAATGTAATGGAGCGCTTTCAATTAAAAGCGCACTCTAATGTTGTTGCTGAAGGACGTGCCATCGGTCATAAAATTGGTGCGGGTGTCGTTCGCGTGCTTAACTCCATAGATGAGATGGACAAAGTTCAGCAAGGCGATGTGCTCGTTACCGATATGACTGACCCTGATTGGGAGCCTATCATGAAGCGCGCAGCTGCGATTGTAACAAATCGTGGTGGACGTACTTGTCACGCAGCAATTATCGCTCGTGAATTAGGTATTCCTGCTGTTGTTGGTTGTGGTAATGCAACTGACCTAATTAGTAACAATCAGCAAGTGACTGTTTCTTGTGCAGAAGGTGATACAGGTTATATTTATGAAGGCGAACTTGAATACGAGGTCATTTCGTCTCGCGTAGATTCAATGCCAGATTTACCAATGAAAATAATGATGAACGTTGGTAACCCTGACAGAGCATTTGATTTTGCAAAATTACCTCATGCAGGTATTGGTCTTGCCCGCCTTGAATTCATAATCAATCGAATGATTGGTGTGCACCCTAAAGCTCTTCTCAACTTTGATACTCAAACTCCTGAGTTACAGGCCGAGATTAAAGATATAATCGCAGGCTACGAGTCACCTGTTGAATTTTATATCGCAAAGTTAGTAGAAGGTATTTCTACATTGGGTTGTGCATTTGCTCCTGAACGCGTAATAGTGCGTATGTCTGATTTTAAGTCAAACGAATATGCAAACCTTGTTGGCGGTCAGCAATATGAACCGGAAGAAGAAAACCCAATGATTGGCTTCCGTGGTGCATCACGATATATCTCTGAAGATTTTCGTGAATGTTTTGCGCTTGAGTGTGAAGCTATAAAGCGTGTGCGTAATGAAATGGGCTTAACTAATGTTGAGGTCATGATACCGTTTGTTCGTACGCTTGAAGAAGCGGCAAGAGTAATCGAGCTACTTGAGGAGCATGGACTTAAGCGTGGAGAAAACGGTCTACAAGTAATCATGATGTGTGAACTTCCTTCGAATGCGTTATTGGCTGAAGAATTCCTAGAATACTTTGATGGCTTCTCGATTGGTTCAAATGATTTAACTCAGCTAACACTCGGTTTAGACCGCGATTCTGGTCTGATTGCACATTTATTTGACGAACGTAACCCTGCAATCAAAAAGTTGCTATCAATGGCTATCCAAACTGCAAAAGCAAAAGGTAAATACGTTGGTATTTGCGGACAAGGACCTTCAGATCATGAAGATTTTGCTGCATGGTTGGTTGAGCAGGGTATTGACTCTGTATCGCTAAACCCTGATACAGTTTTAGAAACTTGGCTTTACCTAGCGGATAAGTTAAAGAACTAAGCTATAAAAAACAGCCAGTAGCTACTGGCTGTTTTATTTTATTTTGTCTAACTTGTAGCATGCTTTAGTAAATATCTTTTGTAATTTCTTGAGCCACTTTCTAGCTTTTGGGTAATATATTGAAAAGCACACAAGTGCTGATAACAAAAATATTATCGAAGGTCCTGGAATTATCGCAAATATTAAAGCCAGTAATATAAACAATACACCTAATAATAAAATCAAAATTTTCTTCATATCTTATCTCATTCAAGCATTACATCAACTATAAGATAATTTGTGTGTCAAAGTTTGCAAATTATGTAACAAAGATTAAATTTCTCAATTTTTTAAATCTTTCTACATGTTACAATAAGATAAAAGCAATAACTTATTACCGTCATGATTGCCAATATAAGTCAGCAAGACACAGCCAACAAATTACTTAACGACTACCTAAACACAATTAAACAAGCGGGTTTTGTAGGTGAAACAGACTCAAGCTATGCAACTCGTTTGATAAATGCGACTGATAATAGTATTTACCAAAATGTACCACAAGCGGTTATCTTTCCTACTTGCAATAAGGATATTCAAACTGCGTTACAATGTGCATCGCAAGACCCATTTCTGTCTTTGACTTTTGGCCCTCGCGGGGGCGGTACAGGCACAAATGGCCAATCTTTAACGCCTGGTATTGTCATTGATTTATCAAAACATATGCGAGAAATTCTCGAGATCAATGTTGAAGAAAAATGGGTTCGAGTTCAAGCCGGGGTGATAAAAGATCAGCTTAATGATTACCTAAAAGAATTTGGCTATTTCTTTGCTCCTGACTTATCAACAAGTAATCGAGCAACTATTGGTGGTATGATAAACACAGATGCATCAGGGCAGGGGTCTTTAGTTTATGGCAAAACGAGTGATCATGTTTTAGGGCTCACAACATACCTAGTTGATGGCACCGAGTTATGCACCAGCAAAATTGCGACTGATAAAGCACAAGTTATCGCTCAGCAAGACAACCGTACCGCGCAAATTTACCAGCAAGTATTGGCATCTTGTAAAAATAACCGACATCAAATTTTAAATACATTTCCAAGACTGAACCGTTTTTTAACTGGGTATGATCTAGAAAACGTTTTCAATGATGATTTATCCACCTTTGATTTATCTAGAATTATTACCGGCTCAGAAGGGTCTCTTGGGGTTGTAACTGAAGCAAAGCTAAACATAACCCCAATTGCTCCCTACAAAACCTTAATAAATATAAAATACGACAGCTTTGATTCTGCCCTGAGAAACTCACCATTTTTAGTAGAGGCAAGTGCAACATCAGTTGAAACCGTCGACAGTAAAGTATTGAATTTAGCTAAAGAAGATATTATCTGGCATTCAGTATCGGACTTAATAACCGATGTGCCTGGTATTGAAATGCAAGGCCTCAACATGGTCGAATTCAATGGTGAAACTGCTGATGAAATGGACAGCAAAATTTCAACCCTGTGCAGAAACCTTGATAAGTTGATTGCAAATAAAGAAGCTGGCGTTATCGGTTATCAACTTACCAATGACAAAGCCGACATTCTTAAAATTTATGCTATGCGAAAAAAATCAGTTGGCTTGTTAGGTAATACCAAAGGTAAACAAAAGCCTCTGGCCTTCGCTGAAGATACCGCCGTTCCTCCAGAAAATTTGGCTGACTTTATTGCTGAATTTAGAAAACTCCTTGATGATCATGAACTCCATTACGGTATGTTTGGCCATGTCGATGCAGGGGTACTACATGTACGACCAGCTTTAGATCTATGCGATCCTGAGCAAGAAAAGCTACTTCGTCTAATTTCAGATCAAGTCGTTTCTTTAACTGCCAAATATGGCGGCTTAATGTGGGGAGAGCATGGTAAAGGGTACCGCAGTGAATACGGACCGGAGTTTTTTGGTGAGCAGTTGTTTTGTGAATTACGAAAAATAAAAACTGTATTTGATAAAAGCAATAGACTAAACCCAGGTAAAATATGTACTCCAATTGAAAGTGAAGACTCACTTGTCAGTGTTGATGACCAGAAACGTTCTTGGTTTGATAAGAGTATAGACGTTCAAGTACGCGACAGTTTTGACAATGCCATGAACTGTAACGGTAATGGACTTTGCTTTAATTATGATGAAACTTCACCAATGTGTCCTTCATATAAAGTTACGAAAGATCGTCGACACTCACCAAAGGGTAGGGCAACTCTAATTCGGGAGTGGTTAAGACTGCAAAGCGCTGCAAATATCGACATACTAAATGTTGAGAAACAACTCATTTATAAAGAAAACGACATAACTTGGTGGGAACGTTTTAGAAATAATCAGGCCAAACAACAGGGTCAGTATGATTTTTCTCATGAAGTTAAAGAGTCAATGGATGCATGCTTAGCCTGCAAAGCATGCACCACGGCTTGCCCTATTAAGGTAGATGTACCTAGTTTTAGAGCTCGCTTTTTGAATTTATACTACAGTAAATACAATCGTCCTTTAAAAGACTTTTTAGTTTCTAATATTGAATTAATGGCTCCTTTACTTTCAAAAATTGCGCCAATTGTAAACCCTATAATATCAACTAAATTGGTTGCGGGTTTAATCAAACATGTGTTCGGCTATGTAGATACACCTATGTTGAGTACACCATCAGTGCAACATAGAGTCGACAAACAAGTTCATTTTAGTGAAGCATTAATTGAATCTATGACTGAGGAACAAAAACAAAATTCAGTCTTTATTGTACAAGACCCATTTACCAGTTACTACGAAGCTGAATTAGTCTCATCTTGCATTGATGTTATACAAGCATTAGGAAAAACGCCTATTCTTCTACCATTTATTCCGAATGGGAAAGCTCAACATGTAAAAGGATTTTTGAAAGAATTTTGTAAAACGGCTCAGCGTAGCAGTGAATTTTTACACAACATAGCACACTACAATATACCTATGATTGGGTTAGATGCATCTCTTGTTATGGTTTATCGTGATGAATATAAGCAATTTGCTTCTCAGGAGCACCTAAATTTTAAAGTAGAATTAGCATATGATTGGCTCAGAACTCAAGATTGGTCAAAGATAGTTGTGAATGTAGAGCCTGGAACTGAATTTACGTTGCTGTCTCATTGTACTGAAACAACTGCCTTGCCTGATAGCCCTAAAGTGTGGAGAGAAATTTTCTCTCAGTTAGGGTTAAATCTAAAGACACCTAATACCGGATGTTGTGGAATGGCAGGTACATATGGACATGAATTAGAAAACCAAGAAAATAGTTACTCTCTGTATCAAATGTCTTGGCAAGCAAACGTAAAAGCTACAGTAAAAAATAATTTACTCGCAACTGGTTTTTCATGTAGGAGCCAAGTAAAACGCTTTGACAAACAAAAACCTCTTCACCCAATTGAATTTATTGCACGCTCAATTAATTAATGTTGTTAGCCTCGAATTTAAATTTTGAGGCTAATTTAACATAATTATAATTTACGTTTTGAACCTGACTTAGCTCTGTCTTTTATGTTGGTTTGAATATAAATTTGGTCTGTTGTCGCTATTTTGGAATGACCCAAATCTTCAGATAAATGCTTAAGTGGCCGGTGTTGCGCATCGTGTGTTGCACCCGTATGCCTTAACCAATGCGCAGTTGCGGCTTTAAGTAATTCAGCTTCATCTATAAAGCCGTCTTTGTTTAACGACTCTACTGCTAAATCAAAACTTTGCTGAACAATTCGGCGCAGTTGCCGCACATTCATTCCACCTTGACCCCGTAATTTATGGATTATTGGAAATGCTTCATCAACGCGTGGCAAGGAGGGTAAACCACGGTAAGTCCTATACCTTTTTAAGCATTCAACAATATCCTCACTTAAAGTTACATCTCTAAGCTTATTGCCTTTGCCCATAATTCGTAAATACCAAAATCCGTCTGGATCTTGCCAAAAGTGGCTCATAACAGGTGACCACTGGGGCCTTTCCGATAGCTCCGAGATCCTTAAATATAAACCTTTTAAGCACACAAGCGTAAATAAATTACGTTCTAGCTCTGGTTGCTGTTCACTCCTATCTTTAGTCACACCTAATACATACTCCCATTGCAAATTGCTCAGCGTATCAGGCAGCTTGATCTGCGATTGTACAACTAAAAAAGGACTATTTTTTTTTACTACAGGAACAAAATTTGTATTCGTCTTTTCTTCTAAAATTGCAAATTTATAAAATACATTTAATGCAGTAAACATAGCAGCTAAAGTTTGTTGGCTTATGCTTTTTTCTTTCTCAACAAACGGGCGCCAATTTATATTAACGACTCTTTTACCTTGACTATCTTTGTAACGCCATTGCACCGAATCAGCACACCAAGCTGTATTTGGCTCAACCACAAAATCAACATATTGTTCAATGTCATCTCGTCTTAAAGTAAATACAGATTGCTGTTTATGGTGCCAAGCCCAAAGGTAAAAACGTTCCAATTCATTACGGAAACGGCTAAAAGTGGCTTCAGATTTACGACCATAAACATACAGAAAGTGATATAAGAATTGTATATCATCATATGTTTGCGGTATTAACGCGGTTGTATTTTCCAAGTATAAATCTAGCTCAGGGTATTCTTGCTGTAATGTTTTGTCATCTATATGTGCTATTTGATAGCGAAGTTGTTTTAAAGTGTCGACCAATGGCACTAACATCATCGTTAAGTCCGATACTAAATTTTAGTACCAAGTATAAAGGTATATTTCTTTTTAGCAAAGAGCTGTTTAATGACAAAGCCAAATGCTTTTATAAAAAACTCTTATAGGATTTAAGTTAATAACAATTTTTCATCGACAGGGGTGAATGTATCACAACTATCCATAAGTAACTGAGCAGTAAGCTTTTGTGCTCCATATACACGACTTGAAACATCATAATTTTTGCGTATATGTGATAATAAAATAGCAAAGTCACCATCCCCTGATAGTAAAACTACTTCATCAACTTGTTTTGCGGCTTCTAATATGTCGATCGTGATTCCTACATCCCAATCTCCCTTCTTTGACCCGTCACTACGCTGGATAAAAGGCTTAAGTTTTACTTCAAAACCAATGGCCCGTAATATATTTTGAAATTGAGTTTGCTTGTCATCGCCACGATAAGTAGCGTAGGCATACGCGTATTCAATTGAACCAAGCTGTTGTGCATGCGACCAAAACGCGTTGTAGTCAAAATTATAACCAAGTGCATGTTTGCACGTATAATAAATATTCTGCACATCCACAAATATGGCTATTTTTTTCATTTCTACCTCACCTCCATAAAGCATTTAGGTTAACGGAATTAATACATTTGTACTAATTATATTTTTACTGTTATTTATAAAACATAACTTGCTATCTTACTATGTGACTCATGGGTAATTACTATCCAGATACATTTTTGGCTTTAACCTTATAGTAATCAGCCAGTTAATTACTGTGTATGTATTTCCAATATACGACTATAAAGTTCAGTGCATCATGTTCCCTCTATATAAAGAACTCTAGTAAAGTACATCCAGAAAATAGAATAAATTTTGATAGATTAAACTGGTAATATTGGTTGATTGCTGTTCATAAAGTATACCAGTAAGATGATTCTAGCGGTTCAATATTCGCGCAATATTTAATCTTTAAACGTTAGAAGTCAACACCATTCAAAATTTACTTGGCACAATAATAAGGAATAAAACAATGGTAATATCGCTAAAATTAAAAGCAAAAAAATAAAAGAATTATCCAATAAGGATGCTGAATCTATATATGGGGGAGCTTACATATCATTCAAGGCTTCAAGAAAGAATCGTGTGAATACGATAAGAACCAAGCCTTTATCATTAAAATGTTAACACTAGATAAGATGATAGAATTAAAACTAGATAATTATAAGTGACATGCCAATACAGAAAAACTATGAATGCTTAACATGAATAAGATAGCACTAAATTAATCTAGTGATGAAAGATCAAAAGCACTTATTTATAAGAGCAAATAAAATAGTAAATTTATGCTCCGGCTAAACTAAGTTTTGGCATTGAAATATTGGTGTGTGAAATCGACCTCAACAGTTTACACATAAGCTAATTACTTAAATGTATGATCTTGCAAATAAAGCTTGTCATTAGCCGGCCTAAATAAGCTTCAATATGAAGCAGAGCAGGATCATATTCTATACAGAGCATCTCTATGATCTCATAGCATTCGTTTTTCTTCCTTACCTAAAGATAATCTTCTTATTTTTTCATCTCAATCTAGTTAAAGCAAACCACACAAAAATTAACCAATACCACAATTTGGTTGATATTATGGTCATGATAATAACTGTTTTACCTCTCGTTATAAAAACATTGAGATATTTTATATGGTGCTACCCAAAGGCTTCCACTACTTTGTCATCCGCAACTGACATAAACTATTATGCTGTATTGCTCATTTCGCGTAATAAAAGTTTTGATTTGAACAAAATTCATACCTCAAAGATCAAAAGCCCCTAATAAAAACTGCTAGGTTAAGATATTTCTTCCTTCCTGTGCAGAATATCACTACACAGCATTGCTAAACTTTTCGAGCTTTTGAAAGCGACTCATTGCTGTTAACTTTGTGACCTGAGTAAACCAACGAAGAGGAAATAGAGCATAGCAGTCAACGCTTTTGACGCCAAGCCTGTTTGTAGTACTAGCAAATGCACTGCCGATAAGCACCATTTGGTTTAAGCTCATAATTGCGGCTCATTTTGCTTCACAGTGATGCCTAAAAAATTAATTTAAAAAGCTTGGTATTAACTGTGTAATGGTCAAATTAAATACAAAATTTTCCGATTAAAATTGGATATTTGGAAGGTGGATATAGATATATGAATAACTTCAGGTAAAGGCATTTAGCAAACTAGTGTTGTGTTAAGTTCATAGTTCATGTTGAATACACTAAAGCAACGGGGCTAAAAACTAGCATTTATAAAACACAATATTACCTGAGTTTATTTGCAAGAGACTGTCTAATATCAAAAGTGATTTGACAACGTGAATTGATTTATAAGCAGCTCCATCGGGTAAAAGCTCTATTTACAAAACCCAACAACCTATGTGCTAATCATTACTATTATCTGAAATTTTTAAATGAACGATAATCCTAATTAGCTATTAATTAGGATATAATCACGCAAATTTTATGTAATCGCACAACCATTCAACTTAATTGGCAGCTTATGTACGAAACTATCAAAACACGATTAAATAATTTAAAAAACAACAAAGCGTTTGAGCTTTCTGTTGTGGCTGTGATCATCATCTCTGCACTTGAAATTGGTGCAAAAACATTTCCACTGTCAAGTGGCGCGGTATCGGTTACACATGTGCTTGATATATTTATAACCTTATTCTTCCTTTTTGAATTATCGGTTAGATTTATCGCTGACGAAAATAAAAAACGTTTTTTTACAAAAGGCTGGAATATTTTTGACACTCTCGTTGTGGTGATCAGTCTCATTCCTATTAATGACAGTGAAATGGCGCTACTCGCTCGACTAGTCAGGGTATTTAGGGTGCTTAGAATGGTTTCGGTTGTACCTGAACTTCGAGTATTAATCAATTCATTGATAAAGGCATTACCACAATTAGGCTATGTTATCTTACTTATGTTTATTATCTTCTACATTTACGCTGCTATCGGAAGTTTCATATTCAATGAAATTAATCCCAAGTTATGGGGTGATATAGCAATTTCAATGTTAACGTTGTTTAGGATTATGACGTTTGAAGATTGGACAGATATTCAATACGAGACGATGGAAGTCTATCCAATGTCTTGGGTATTCTATTTATCTTTTATATTTTTTACTGCATTTGCGTTTTTAAATATGGTGATAGGCATTGTGGTGAATGTGATGGAAGATGAGCGCTCTAAGTTACGAAAAGAAAAAGAAAACGCTCAAAATATACCCACCATTGAAGACCTACACAGTGAAATCCAACAACTAAAAGCATTAATTATAAGCCAGCAACAAAGCACTACTGATTTAGCTAATAAAGAGCATTTATCGTAGCTATAGGCAAACACATTAAGCCATACTTTCGCATATACCGGCTTATTTAATGAACAAAGCTAATACACAGAGGCGGCAGGGAGCCGCCTTCAATATTTTAAGTTTATGATATGTGCAGTGTCATCCAGTGCAACAAAAATTATAAAATATTACTATTAAAGTATTTAAAATTTGAAGCGCATAAAATCACAATTACCAATTAAACATATGCGTACAAACTCTAAATATCAAATTTACTCTTACATTTATTCATTCTCGCGTGCTAAATATCTCAATCACTACGTTTAAAGTTGCTGATGTAGGATAACGATATACCTAAATACTTGTCTAACTTATATGAAGGTATTTACCTTATCGATAGAGGGAGCCTAGTCACCAAGTCCTTTACCTATCACGATTCAGACCTCTAATTTAAAGCAATTAGCATCATTTGAAAGGGATTGCCGTCCAAAAAGCAGAATTTCAACCAAAATACAGCATTTGAGCGTACACGTGTAAGCTGCTAATTTATCGAAAAATATTCTCAATAAAATTAAATAACGATAAAAAACTCGTTAAAAGTTATGTAGAGTGATTGATCTATTGTGATTTTTATGCCGTAATGTAAGATATATGTATCTGGTCGGATGAGTTGATTATGAGTTTAAGAACACAATTAAAGAAAGTATTACCAAGCATTTCAGTAACAGAACAAGAAGCACTGGATGCCGGTGATGTATGGCTTGAAGGTTCAATTTACCAAGGTAAGCCAGATTTCGATGCACTAAGAGCTGTGCCAGAGGCAAAGCTAAGCGCTGATGAACAGGCCTTTTTAGACGGGCCGGTTAAAGAGTTAATGGCGATGATAGATGACTCTGTGATCCAAAACAGTAAGCATTTACCTGACCATATTTTAGAATTTTTGAAAAAAGAGCGTTTTTTCTCACTTATCATTCCAAAGTCTTTTGGTGGCCTAGAATTTAGCCCTTACGCTAATTCGACTATTGTGGGTACGATTGCAACTAAATCATCTGCTGTTGCCGTTACCGTGATGGTCCCTAACTCTTTAGGGCCTGGTGAGTTATTGCTGCACTATGGTACTGAAGAGCAGCAAGCTCATTATTTACCACGCCTTGCAAATGGCCGTGAAATTCCATGTTTTGCGCTTACAAGCCCTGAAGCAGGCTCCGATGCAGGTGGCATACCGGATATTGGCGTTGTTAAAAAAGGCCAATATAATGGTGAAGAAGTACTTGGTTTAGAGATAACTTGGGACAAGAGATATATTACGCTCGCGCCTATTGCGACTGTGTTAGGGTTAGCATTTAAAGTAGAAGACCCACACAGCTTACTCGGTGGCAAAGAACATTTGGGTATTACTTGTGCATTGATCCCTAAATCTCACCCTGGTGTTGAGCTGGGTAATCGTCATGACCCTATGGGCATTCGTTTTTACAACGGTACTACTCGTGGTGAAAAAGTATTTATACCAATGGACTTCATTATCGGTGGCCAAAAAAATATCGGTCGAGGTTGGCAAATGCTTGTTAGTTGTTTAGGTGCAGGCAGGGGTATTTCATTACCTGCGCTTGGTGTTTCAACGGCGCAAGTAGCTCTAAAATCAGCATCTGAATATGCTGCGGTTCGTGAGCAGTTTGGCTTATCAATTGGTCAGTTTGAAGGGATTCAAGAAAAGCTAGCTGACATTGCTGGTAAAACATACCTACAAGAATCCATGCGTGTTTTAACCACTGAGGGCTTGGGCATGGGCTTAAAACCATCAGTAGTAACAGCAATTGCAAAATATCATATGACAGAAATTGGTCGAGATGTTTTAGACTCTGCGATGGATATTCAAGCGGGTAAAGCGATTCAAAATGGTCCACAAAATACCTTAGCAAGTGGGTATGTGGCTCAGCCTATCGCAATTACAGTAGAAGGCGCGAACATATTAACTCGTAACCTAATGATTTTCGGTCAAGGTGTAATGCGCTGCCATCCATATTTGCAATCTATGGTTGAGTCAATTCACAGCCAAGATAAAGATGCAGATAAAGCGTTTAATAAGATTTTTCGTAAAACAGTTGGCTATAGTGTAGCAAACAGCTTACGGGCATTACGCTTAGGCGTATTACCATTTACAGCAGGAAGTAAATCATCATTACCTGAAGTACAAGCATATGAAAAAGCGGCGCACCAGTTATCTGCTAAATTGGCAGTGTATGCAGATTTCTCATTATTAGTATTGGGCGGTAAGTTAAAGCAAGCTGAAATGCTATCGGCGCGTTTGGGTGATGTAATGAGCTATTTGTATGCGGCTATGGCCTCTATCAAATACTACGAGCAGAAAGTAGCCGTGGCAGATAGACAAGCTGCTGCACCTTACTTTCACTATGCAACGCGTTGGGCATTACAAAATGCTGAAAATGCATTACACAAGTTTTTAGACAACTTCCCATCATCGGTAACTCGTAAATTTATGCGCGTGATCACCATGCATTATACACACAGAATGCCAGCTATTAGTGATGACTTAGTGCGCGAGCTAGCTAAAGCAGCACAAATGGATACTGCTTTTAAAGCGCAACTTACGCACTTGATTAAGCCAACAGCTGGCGATGGTCATGATATAAATGAGCAGGCGTATAAAGCTAAAATGGCTTGCTTAGATTTATTAGCAAAAGTAAAAAAGGCATTACGTAAAAAAGAGATTAAAGCGGGCGTACGCTTTGCTCAAACGCTAGATAATGCGTTAGCTGCCAACTTGATTAACGCAGCTGAATACACACAATTGATTGACTACAATAAGAAACGTGAAAAAGCGATTCGAGTTGATGAATTTGATTTTGATATGAACCTACTTGATGACAATGCAAAACCTACTGAGAATGTACAGCAGGCAAGCTAAATAATTTTCAACAATGCCCTAAGTGCCAGCAGTAACGGCACTTAATTATTTTGATAAAGCCCCTAACTCATTTTAGGGGCTTTTTTTATGCATAAAACATGGTAGGGTTTTGATTAAATAACTAACTGTAAAACATTATGTTATATCAATTTTTAAGTGAACAATTTAGTGAGCTCATTGATAAAAATAATCATACCAAACTTTGGAGCGGCTGCGGTGAAGTTCGTAAGATGTGTCTTGATGAGCAAAATGTTGTGGTTAAGTTTTCATATGTACCTGAGCAATTGATTCATCGCCATATTCAGCAGTCTGACTTTGCATTGTCAAGAAAGCGTACTTCTTACAAAGTTGAGTTAGAGTTTTATCAATGGTTTCATACAAATCCAAAAGCGGGGTGTCAAATACCTGAGTTGATATTTTCCAGTCAAAAAAACAATGCAACCTGTTTGGTATTAGCAGACTTTGGCTATCAAGGTTTTGTGCAACATACTGATGTTTCAATGCAGCAACATCATGCAATATTGAGTTGGCTTGCTCGCTTCCATAGTCAACTTTTAAATCAAAGTGAGCAGATTGGCTGGCAACAAGGAGGTTATTGGCATTTAGCCACTCGCCCTGATGAGTGGCAAAGAATGCATCATCATGGACTCAAAACCCACGCAAAATATATTGACGATTTAGTCACACACTGCCCTTATAGGTGTGTCATACATGGTGATGCTAAAGTCGCAAACTTTGCTCTAGATAGTCATTTAAATGTTATGGGTTTCGATTTTCAATATGTTGGTGGTGGAGTTGGTGTGCAGGACGTGATGTTGTATTTTACCAGTGTGTTTGACGAAGCATCATTATTTAATCATGCAGATAGGTTATTAGAATATTATCTTAAACAGTTAAATGCACACTTAAGAATTAATCATTCTACAGATTATGTAATAAATTTGATTAACAGTTGGCGAGCACTATGGCCTGTTGTTTGGGCTGACTTCCATCGTTTTTTACTCGGTTGGAAACCTGATCATGTGAAAATAAATCAATATATGCTTGAACACACGAACGCCACTTTAGCGCAAAATAGAGGTTAATATGATTTATGCATTAATAAGTGCGCTGTGTTGGGCAGGGTTTGACCTATGTCGTAAACAACTAGCTCAGTCATTCAGTGCCCCTAAAATGTCGATTATGTTTAGCTCGCTGGTATTGCCTATATTCTTGGTTTTATGGATCTCTAGTGGTGCAACATTGCCAACTAATGATTACTATTTAAGTGCAACGGTTAGTGGATTACTTGCCGCGCTTGGTAGTGTGTCGTTTATCCGAGCTCTGGCATTAGGTAAAATGGCTATTGTTTTACCTATGTTGTCATTCACGCCTGTGTGCTCGGCCTTACTTGCTTGGTTCTGGTTAGAAGACCCTTTGAATTCTATACAAATTATTGCAATTTTAGGTATTACTTTAGGTTCCTTTTGGGTATTAGGCGGGCGTCTGAAAACCCAAGAAGCTGGTGTTTGGCAAGGACTACTAGCTGCATGCTGTTGGGGATGCTGCATTGTACTCGACAAATTTGCATTGCAATATGGACCTAGAGAGTTTCACGCAATCTATATCACTATTATTATTTTATTTACCATTTCAATTATGCTTGGGGTAAAAATAAAGTTAAATATTTTAAAAAAGTTTCCTCTGTGGTGGTTGTTTGCGACTTTATGTTTTTCGGGTGCAGTCATTTTTCAATTTATGGCAATAGAGTTGCTACAACCTGGGGTAGTTGAAGGATTAAAGCGTGCGGTAGGAATTCTAAGTGCATTGCTGATCGGTATGTTATTTTTCAAAGAGCAAATAAGTGTAAAGCAAAGCGCAGCAATTATGTTAATTTTGATAAGCAGTGTAGTTTTGGTGTATTGAAAGCGCCCACCAAAAGTGGGCGCTAAAAATAGCTTAGTTACAAGATCCTACACGTTTCCAAACATTACTGAAGATGTCTGGTTGTGCTTGACGAGACCACCAAATGGCTTCGTACTTGTTATTTTTATACACCACGATGTCACCTATTTTATATTGCTTGTTAGCAAGCCAATCGCTGCCATCACAACCTCTAGGATCAACAACTACAGGTTTAGTGATAGTCGATGATTGCGCCTGATCATTAGATACAGTGAGTTCAACAGTGTATGTTCCCGCAGCCAAATATGTATGTGTTGGTGAAACTTGTGTGCTGCTGTTACCATCTCCAAATTGCCAACTATAATTTGTTGCATTTAGAGATGAGTTTGAAAAAGTAACCGTATTTCCATCAACGCTATATTGGAAATTAGCAACAGGCAATTCACCTCCTCCACAATCTGTTGATGATGAAAGTAAGTCATATGCACTTTTTGCTTGTACGATACCATATCCATATGATGTATCTCTGCCTTGAGCGCCTTTATCTTTTGCTGAACTATTCAATGCGTTACGAATTTGCTCATTTGAACAATCTGGGAAATGGCTCCATACTAATGCTGCAACACCAGAAACGTGAGGCGTCGCCATAGACGTACCGCTGATTGACTTATACCCATTATTGTTCCAAGTAGAGTTAACGCCCACACCTGGTCCAGCAATTTCTACTTGATTATTATACTGTGAGAATGACGCTTTATTTTCTGAACTATCAACGGCTGCAACAGATACAACGGCATCATAAGATGCAGGGTAGCTTAAACTGCTATTACCACCATTACCTGCCGCCGCTATATGAAGCATACCGCGCTGATAGCTTTGTTCAAAGGCATTGCGCTCTGCTGTTGAGCTACCACTACCACCTAAACTCATGCTTGTAATGTTTGAGCCAGCAGTTTCACATTGTGATATTGCTTTAATTAAGTCAGAACCATAAGCCCATCGACCTTGGTCATTAAATACTTTAACTATGTGTAAACCAAGTTGACCTGACGGGTTAACGCCTACAACACCTTGACTATTACCACCAATAGCAGCAATTGTGCCAGCAACGTGGGTGCCGTGACCGTTACCATCATTGTACCAGTTACCTGTGTTATTTGAGCCATACCCATCATTACCTGTGATACCTGAGCTTGGTAGGTCTGGGTGATTCAAAGTATAACCTGTATCCATAATACATACTTTGCGGTTACCACTCATATTATCAGCTAGCTGATTTGCTTGAACCATATTGATCCCGTAAGGTGTTGATTCAGCCATTAAAAAACGTTTAGGATCTACCTCAACGTTGGCAACTTGCGGGTTTGATTTAAGCTCTGCTAGTTTTTCAGGTGTTACATTCATGACCACTGCATTAACACTTGGCAGCGCTGTCATTGGCTCTACATTAAGTTGATGCGCAAACGAATTAAGTGCTTGTTGCTTGTAGTTAGAAACATCAGAGTTGCTCACAGACAATGGCAATGTATTAATTACATTATCTTTAAGTGTTACAATTACGCGTTGCTCCTCACTTGCAGCAACGTGGCTTGCACTTAGTGCTGCACCTACACAAACTGACAGAATTGAAAGTTTTACGCTGTTAGAAACTATATTTTTCATTTTTAATTACCTTTATTACATGTTGTTAACCCGTGTAAATAAAACAGGTAAATAGCCCCATGTCAATAGTCTGTTTTTTGAGCAAAAGAAGGGGCGGGAATAATATTCTCATAAAAAACACAAAAACATATTAATTATTTAATATATTCTGAAAATTCACTTTATTATTCTATTTTATTGCTTATTTAGGTATTAAAAATTATTTGACCAGCGCTGTCATATTATCAAGGGTAAATGGCTTTGCTGTTAGAGTTGCATGTGCAAGGGAAAAATAGCGAAAGTCGATTTGAGCTACATTATTACCGTGTATTGCTTGATATAAAGGCGCATATTTAGGCTGGTAAGCTTTAAAAATCGGCAGAGTTAGATCGCCAATGGCATTGCGATTATCGGCGGCAAAATCAGCAATTTTAACAATAGCTAGCGCGCCTAAAGTTACATGGCCACCCACCGAAACATCCAATAACTGATGTTGATTTTTATCCCAGTTTATTCCCCCAATTTTTATGTTTTGGCGGACCGATAGCTCTTCTGCTGCACGGGATGCACCTACCGCCATTGCATCGTTTGCAGCCCATATCAATTTAGTATTTTCAAAGCGTTTCAATAGCCCTTTAGTAATGCTATAAGCTTCTTGCTCTGACCAACCAGCATTGACTCTTTGTAATAACTTTAAATAGTAAGAGCGGTTACTGTGGCTCAGTAAGCCTTGTTCTCGTAATCTGGCGGCATCTGTTGCTAAGTCACCAAGCAGTGCCAAAGTGTTAATAGTTGGGTTTTTTTCAGATTTTATAATAAGATTTTCTAATTCTTGAATAAGTACCCGACCAGCTTGAAAGTTGTCCGGTACTATGCTTCCTAATATTCCCATTCCCCGAGCTTTTAAACGAAGTAATTCTTGCTTGCTAGGTTTATTAAGAAGAAATAAAACTTTATTGTGTATATGCTTTGATGTGAGCAATGCTTGAGCTGCTGCCGATTTTTCATCAACTAAAATAATGTAATGATCTTTGCGCGTTAAAACTTGATCAATCAGGTTTTTCATACGTACATGATTGCGCTCAGCATACACGGTTGTTAACTCAATATTTAGATCATCTGCCGCAGCATCCATTAGTGAAGACACATTAAACCAAAAATTACCGGTAGGGTTTTCGTGTGCAAAGCCTGGGTTTACAAATGTCACTTTTACCTGCTGTGCCTTGCTAGGCAGTGCTAAGAGCAATAAAAGTACAATAAATGCAAAGTTTTTTAGCAACACTTACCTCCTTATCTTTTGTTAAGTAACTATTATGGCACAAAAACCTAAAAGTACTTGTGTAACTTCATGCTAGTTTTTTACATTACTTTGCTGGTATTAAAAAGCGCATTATAATGCTCGCAATTTTTTAGGAGGATGTATGTACAATTTTCTATTACTCGTTTTACTAAGCCTGAGTACACAGTTATTTGCTCAGCAAAGCAGTAAGTTAGAAGTGACAATGAAAAACATGGGCCATGCCTATAAGCAAGCAATGAAAAGCGAGTCACAGCAACAGCTATTAAGTAGTATTAAATTACTAACTGAGCACCTATTAGTAAGTAAACAACATCAGTTTAATGCGCAGCTACATGATAAATCGCAAGCAGGACTAGATAAGGTACTTAGAATAGTCAACGAAAGTAAGTTGTTAGCTAATGAAGGAAAATTAGCCGATGCAAAAACTAAGCTTTTAGAAGTCGACAAATTACGAAAGCAATACCATAAATTGCATGAGCCTCCGAGTATTTGGGATTTGCTGTTTGGAAACTAGGTGCTTGCTGAATGATATTGCTTAAATTTGAGTCCATATTATGAATTATTTCCTTAATCAGTTTGAATATTATGCAACTATGTATAACAGGGCTAGCTATTCGTGTTCAGCCTGATATAAAGGAAAGGGTAATGTTTAAGAAGGAGCCGCTATGACGGAACAAAACCTACAACTAGATGATAGCGTCATTGCAACATTAAAAAATAAAGATCACTCAGCTTTAAGTGAAAAGCTTGATAGTATGGCTTGTACACATACTGATATTATTGAGCTCCTGGCTCAATATCAGGCACTAAGTGAACAAGAAGATGATGAACGATTTGATAATTGGTATGATGGCTTATGCAAATCTCAACTTGATGTACTGAAGGCTTTTGAAGTCATGCGTGCGCATTTTGAGCAAGAGCATCAATAGCAATATAACTAAGATAAGGCATTTTAGTGTTCCGCTGAGCGAAATCATGAAAGCATAACATGCGACAGAAACTGTTGTTTTTATAAAAGATATTTACTGTTTAGTAATTTATTTAGCTGATTTTGCTTTATCTAATACTTTTGCGTATTTTCATTGAACAATGAATTGGCAATGAAATTACTACGAAGATGAAATGTTTAGTTTTGTGGATTGTAGTTTTCTGTTAAATAACGTAGCCGCAGCATGTGCGATTAATACTCAGATACTATAAAGTGGGCCAGTTATTGTGTGCAGCCCAGATGATAATGCAGCAATAAAATAAACCTATAAATGGATTATTTGATAGAAAGGTCATACTTGCTAATTAATGCATCAATGTAGCGCTCACGCAAAGAATGGTTGTGTTCATGTTTTGCTGGGTGACTAAAAGCACGATTAAGTAATTTAATTGCTTGTAATAAGCGAGGCCGTTGTTCAATGCTTACACTCGGTGAGCTTCTTCCTTCTGTTATTTCATCGACAATAACGCGCCCTAGCTCAATGTGAACCAGCTCTTCGATTAAACCATTTTGGCTTAGCACACCATACTTACTACACAAATATTGTTGCCACGCTATTTGAATCTGTTCACATAAATCATCACTAAAGCATTCGTCGTGACATACAAACCCTTGTTGTTGGCATTTACTTAAACTTTGCGTGTAGTGTTGATAAAAAAGTTCATAGGCTTGCGCAGAACTTGATATTTTGTGTTTTATTAAATCTAAGCCCCACTGTGTACACCCTCTAGGGTAATAATCTGTAAACTCTTCACATTCGTACAAGCCAAGAAAAGAACTGCACTTTATTTGGTTTTGAATACTATAACTGGGTTTAGGGAACAACCCGGTTTGTTGCCAATCATATAATTGCTCAGCACTTATTTTTAAGCCATGGCAAAGCTCTTCAGTACGGTAAAAATGTGTATTTAGATGATTGAGTAAGCTCATTATTTTTACTGGATAAATGTACAGTAAAATCATTGTGGCTGATATTACTTTTAGTTTCAAGCAAAATGGACGTATTTTTGTAGCCTCTAAAATAACAAAATTAAATTACGACAATGCTAAGTTCTCTTTAACCTCAAATTTGGGTAAGAGTGTGGCAATAGTAAACATCTAAAAGCGCTGAACATTCATCATCCAATAACGCGATTTAGCCCAACATCACGTTACTTTCACATGTAATAACCGGCTATTACAAGTGGAAGTAACGCAGAGAATGGTCGAAATAACTTTATTGGGCAAATTCATCTTACCCAGAGTTAAGGTTATTTAAATAATTATGCTGTTTTTGCCAAATTTAATACTTTGCTACTCGGATAATATGTCTATTTATGGTAAAACAGTGCGCAAAGTCAAAACTGCAAAATTAGAATACGATGCGAACAATTCAAACGATAAAACAAGCGAGCTTAATCACGGCAATTAAAACTCCGTACACTGAAAATGGAGAAATTGACCTAAATGCTTATGATGATTTAGTTAAGCAACAAATAGCTAGTGGAGTTGAAGGTATCATTGTTGGTGGCACAACGGGCGAAGGTCAACTAATGAACTGGGAGGAGCATTTAATGCTCATCGCGCATAGCGTAAACACATTCTCAGATAAATTAATGATTGTTGGTAATACTGGAAGTAATAACACCCGCGAAGCAGTTAAGGCTACCGAATATGGGTTTGCATCAGGAATGGATGCTGCTTTGCAAATAAATCCATATTACGGCAGAACATCAATCAAAGGGGTGATGACGCATTTTGAACGTTTACTAGATATAGGTCCTGCGTTTATCTATAACGTACCCGGTAGAACGGGACAAGACCTTACTCCCGACATTATCGAGCCATTAGCTAAACATAATAACTTTATTGGTGTAAAAGAGTGTGCTGGCAATGAGCGGATTGCTCATTATGAAGCTAAAGGGATTGCTTGCTGGTCAGGTAATGATGATGAAGCACATGATAGCCGCCATCGTTATCAATCACATGGTGTTATTTCAGTCACCTCAAACTTAGTTCCAGGATTGTTCCGTCAATTAATGGATACTGAAAATAATGAGTTGAATCAGCAGTTACAACCACTCATGCAATGGTTATTTAGCGAACCCAATCCCATTGCAATTAATACTGCTTTAATCATGACTGGCGCCGTAAAACCCGTGTTTCGCTTACCATACTTACCGTTAGAAGACGCGCAACAACAACTCGGCATTGAACTGATCAACCAACTTAACGAAGTTGACATTGTTGGCTCGAAAGCTCGGATTATTGACGAAACACGATTAAAACTTTGTTAGGCTTGCACAAATAACGTATAATCTGCGGCCCTTAAGTATTGGTCGCAGGTTTTACCATGAATTTTAAATCTTTTAGCTTTTCACCTTTGCTACTACAAGCATTAGAGGAATTAAATTTCCATACCTTAACCCCAATACAGCAAGCCGCTATACCTGTTGTGCGCAAAGGGCATGATGTATTGGCAACAGCTCAAACGGGAACTGGTAAAACAGCAGCGTTTGCACTACCTATCTTACAAAAATTACTCGAAGGAGAGGGTGGGCCTCAACCACGAGCGCTTATTGTTGCACCAACGCGAGAATTAGCGGAGCAAATAGCGCAAAATTGCGATGCATTTTGTAAACACACGTCACTTAAAACCGTGGCACTATTTGGTGGCGTGAGCACTGAGGGACAAGCGCAACAGCTCTCTAAAGGCAGTGATATAATTGTTGCCACACCGGGACGACTACTAGACCAAATACGCTTGGGCAATTTAAGTTTAGCTAAAGTTACCCACTTGGTACTTGATGAAGCAGATCGCATGCTAGACATGGGCTTTATTAATGATATGCAACAAGTGATCGAGCTTGCGGATGAGCGTCGCCAATTACTATTATTTTCTGCCACTTTCCCTTCAGCAATGAAACAGTTTGCTGCGCAAGTATTACGTCATCCAAAATATGTACAAGTAACGCCAGAAAACACAACCGCTGAAACAGTTCGCCATGTTGTATACCCTGTAGAGCAAAGTCGAAAAAGAGAATTGCTGTCGGAATTGATTGGTAAGAAAAATTGGCAACAAGTCCTTGTTTTTGTCAACATGAAAGATGTTGCCGATGGGCTAGTGGAAGAGCTAAATTTAGATGGCATACCTGCTATTGTATGCCATGGAGATAAAAAGCAAGGCGCACGTCGCAGAGCTTTACGAGAGTTTAAAGAAGGTAAATACCGAGTGTTAGTGGCAACCGAGGTGGCTGCTCGAGGTATTGATATTGAAGGCTTACCACGAGTCGTAAATTATGACTTACCTTATCTTGCTGAAGATTATGTTCACCGTATTGGCCGCACCGGTCGAGCAGGTAATCAAGGACAAGCGATTTCATTTGTATCTCGTGAGGAAGAGCAAGTGCTGGTACATATTGAGCAGTTGATTGAGCAACACATTAAACGCTACTATTTACCTGGCTATGAAGTTAGTAATCGAGAGTCTTTGATTAAAAAATTGACTAAAAAACCGGCACATCAACGTCGCCAGCCACGAAGCAACCGCCCTAGCAATCAGGCCAGTGGTGAAGCAAGGGCTAAAAATCGCTCTCGTATAGCCAATGTACGAAAGCAAAATAAAGGCAAAAGCTTAGGCTTAGATAAATAAACTTTGTTTTAAAATTGCCCGCTATCAAATTGGCGGGCAACAATCATTAGCTTCATTATCAAGTTTGACCTTTGTTCACCAGTGCAACTTTCCTGTTTATATAACTCTTTTTAATACATTATCTGTTCAGCCTATTGATATGAATACTTACTTAGGTCTAAAGTGTTGTTTTGCTTTTTTTGATCAGGATGTGTTATGAAATTACCAATTTATCAAGTTGATGCTTTTGCCAGTGATTTATTCAAAGGCAATCCTGCTGCAGTCATACCACTAGATGACTGGCTTGATGACACGCTCATGCAAAAAATTGCTCAAGAAAATAACCTCTCAGAAACTGCTTTTTTCGTAAAAGCTAACACGGGGTACGAGTTACGTTGGTTTACTCCCAAAGAGGAAGTTGATTTATGTGGCCATGCAACACTTGCCACAGCCCATGTGCTCTATCAACACTTAGGCTATGATGAAAAAAGCATATCTTTTCACACTAAAAGTGGCATGTTGGAGGTCAGTAAAACCACACAAGGCTATAGCATGGATTTTCCAGCCTCTGTTTTGGAAGAAGTGCCCGTACCGCTTGCACTGCTACGTGGGTTAGGCGATATAGAACCAGTGCAAGTGCTTGCCGCGTTTGATTATGTTGTTGTGCTCAAAAATGAGGCTCAACTCAAAGCTCTTGAACCTGATTATAATGCTTGGCGTGAATTAGAGCTACGCGGGGTGGTTGTGACTGCAAAAGGTGACAATATGGACTTTGTTAGTCGTTGTTTTTTCCCTAAACTTAAAGTTGATGAAGACCCTGTGACAGGCTCAGCCCATTGTGAATTAGCACCTTACTGGGCTCGTACGCTTGATAAAACGCAGCTATGTGCCTCTCAAATTTCGCATCGCGGCGGAACTATTTTATGTAACGTTAAAGATGAAAGGGTGATGTTAATTGGCCCCGCCATTGACTATATGCATGGTGAAATAAATTATAAAAGCCTTTAGTTAGATTTTTCGTCTTGATATTTTAATGCTAATTTTATTAAAACATTGATCGTTCTAGCAAACTAAATAACTCATTAACTGCGTTAAAGTAACTCATGTAGAATAACGAGATAACATATTTTTG